>VXSK01000023.1:53322-242831 GCA_009838035.1 Gammaproteobacteria bacterium | reverse complement strand
GACCTGACCTTGGTCCCGGGATTGGGGGGAGGTCTCTTGGGAGGGGAGAACCGGGAACAAGGCGCCGCTTGTTTGAGGACGGGCTATCCGCCCAGGATGGACCAGAACGCGGCGATCGGGGCTACCAACGCGACCGCGAACAATACGGCCTCACCACAAACGCCCAGGTTTCCGGCGCTCGTTCTTGAAATCAGTGTCATGTCTCTTTCTCCTTTGCATCTCTTCTTGATGCACTGCACAAGATACGGGCGAAGGCGTTTTTTTCTTCTCGGCAGGGTAACGATTCGTAACATTTTGTAACGCGGATTGAATTTCCCTCCAAATTGGCAAAACCACCCATAAAATCCCTTAGCCATGACGGCCCGCATCTTCCTGATCGACGACGACGCAAAGCTCGCCATGCTTCTGCGGGCCTATTTCAGTCGCTTCGATCTTGAGCTCGAGTCGGCGCTGGAAGGCGACACCGGGCTCAGGACGATGGCCTCCTTCGAACCGGACCTGGTGATTCTCGACGTGATGCTGCCGGGGCGCGACGGCTTCGAGCTGTGCCGCGAAATCCGCAAGACCAGCAGCGTGCCGATCATCATGCTCACCGCGCGCGGCGATGTGACCGACCGCGTCGTCGGTCTGGAGGTCGGGGCCGACGATTACGTGCCCAAGCCGTTCGAGCCGCGCGAGCTGGTCGCGCGGATTCAGACCATTTTGCGGCGCGTCCAGCGTTCGTCAACAACTTCCGGCGTGGCCGAGCATGGCCCCCTGCGGCTTGACTTCGATCGCCGCGAAGCGCGGCTGAACGGCGACCTGCTCGATCTCACGGCCATGGAATTCAACCTCCTGCAACTGCTTGCCGGCGAGCCGGGCCGTGTCTATACGCGAGACGAAATACTCTCCGAACTGCGCGGCATCGAGCCGAACTTTTTCTCGCGTTCGGTGGACATCAATATCAGCCGGCTGCGCCAGAAACTGGACGACGATCCCTCCAATCCCCGCTTCATCCGCACGATACGCGGCGCCGGCTACGTCTTCCTTAAAGGACAGGGCGAAAGCAGTCGCGACCCCGGGGGCGATGAAGTCCCGCCCTCAAACACCACGATCGTTCTATGAATAATCGAGTCGTCCGAGCACTTAATTGGCTGAAGCGAAAGCCGGTGAACGCCTGGCGCTCGCTTCCCGTTCGCCTGATCCTGATCTTCTTTGCGAGTTTTATCGTCATTTCGGCGGCCACCGGGGTCCTCACTGTGATATTCCGGCCCTGGGAGAGTTCGGAAAACATGACCGCGCTACGTATCTATGGTTACCCCATGATCGCAGTGGTTTTCGCCGGCTGCTACCTGGCGGTGCGGCGGCTGTTCTATCCGCTGGAAGACATCCGGCAGGGCACGCGCCGGATCGGGGAAGGGCAACTCGACTACCGGATCCCGGTCCGCCGCCAGGACGAGCTCGGCAGGTTGTCGCAACGCATCAACCGCATGGCGGACCAGGTAAAGGGGATGCTGGACGGCCAGCGGCAGTTGCTGCTGGCCATGAGCCACGAGTTGCGCACGCCGCTGACCCGCGCCCGGCTGGCGCTGGAGTTCATCCACGACAAGGATGTGCGCTCGCACCTGGAGTACGACCTGTCCAGCATGGAACGCATGATCACGGAATTGCTGGAGGGCGAACGCCTGAACACCCAGGTCGGGCGGATGTCGCGCTCGCGGGTCAACCTGAACAAGTTGATGGCCGAAGTCCTGCGCGGCGATTTCCCCAACGACCGCCACCGCGTGTCGCTGAGCGTGCCACCGGCTACGGCACACCTGAGCGTGAACGCCGCCCGCTTGAGAATGCTGGTCCGCAACCTGGTGGAGAATGCGCTGCGCTACAACCCCCGGGACGGGATGCCGGTTGAGCTCAGCCTGCGCATGGAGGACGGCGCGGCGGTAATCCGCGTGCAGGATCACGGTCCCGGAATCGAACCCGAACACCTGGAGCGGGTTACCGGCGCCTTCTACAGGGCGGACCCGTCCCGCGGCGCGGGAACCGGACGCCATGGCCTTGGCCTTTACCTGTGCCGCCTGATCGCCGAGGCGCACGGCGGCGAGGTGGAAGTGGCCAGCCCTCCGGGAAGCGGCGCCTGCATCACCGCCCGCATACCCGGCGAACCGCCGGACTGACGCGGGAAGCGAATCCCGGCTTTGCAACGCCGAATGCCGGTTTTGCATTGCTCCCCACTTATGCATAATTGATCGGCTGTCGGTCTGCATGGCCGATCGGGAGGATAGCCAATGAGATTCAGACTTGCCGTTTTTTCCGTACTCGTTGCGGGCGTGATCGTTGCCCCGCGTCCTGTGATTGCGCAGCAAGGCGCGCTGGAAGAGATCATCGTTACCGCCCGCAAGCGCGAGGAGTCCGTTCAGGACATCCCGATCGCGGTCAGCGCCTTTACGGCCGACGACATTCGCGAACTGGGCTTATTGAGCGTGGACGACATCGCCCTTTATACGCCCGGCTTTTCTTTCCAATCCGGCTTTGGGCGCAACGCGGGCATCGATCGTCCAGCCGTGCGTGGCCAGACCACCATCGTGAACGGCATCGCCAACGTAAAGGCCGTTTCCACCTTCGTGGACGGCGTCTACGTTGGAGGGTTGGTGTCGTCGGTTGACCTGGCCAACATCGAGCGCGTTGAAATCATCAAGGGCCCGCAGTCGGCGCAGTACGGCCGCGGCACCTACGCCGGCGCCATCAACTATGTCACCAGACGCCCGACCGACGAGTTTGCCGGCGAGGTGTCCCTGGGCGCCGCCGAACACGAATCGTACGACATGAGCGCCTGGGCAAGCGGTCCGCTGGTCGCCGACCGGGCCTATTTCCGCGTGTCCGCCAGCTATCGCCAGTACGGCGGCGAATACGTCAACACGGTTACGAACGAAGAAATCGGCGACCAGGAAACCATGAACGTGGCGGCCAAGCTGTTTCTGACACCCAGCGATAATTTCGAGGCCACCCTGGCGCTGGCCTACCAGGAAACGGACGACGGCCACCCGGCCCTCGCGCTGCAGGGCCGCGAACACAACAACTGCTGCTTCCGTGGACCGCCGTCGGGCACTCCCGACATCAGCGGAGTGACCGGCCCCCGCGCCCGCGAGTACTACATCGGCGAGGCACAGCGCAACCTGCCGGTGGCGCTGCTGACCGAAGAGCTGGACTCGGTCGGCGGGGCGGGCAATCGTCTGGAGCGTTTTTCGGCTTCCCTTACCATGCATTACGACCTGAACAACGACTGGCGGCTGTCCAGCCTGACCGGGAGCATCTCCGACGAAACCGAGAGCTTCATTGACGGCACCTACGGCGGCTACGACTTCGGCGTTGCCTGGGTGAATGGTTACCCGCCGTTTCTGCGTCCCAGACTGGGCCCGCTTTTCTGCATAACCATCGGCTTCTGCGGAAACTTCCAGCGCATGCTCGGCGGCGAACAGACCGACTTCTCCCAGGAGTTGCGGCTGTCCTCGCCGGCGGACAGGCCGCTGCGGGCCACGCTGGGCTTGTACTACTACAAGGGCAAGAAGCACGAAGACATGGACTCCAAGGTACTGACCAAACAGTCGGAATCGCTCGGTTATGGCCTGGTGGCCGGCACGGTTCTGCCCAATTCCACGTTCGATAACGATGACGTGACCAACACGGCGGTGTTCGGCGGCCTGGAATGGGACATCAACGACCAGTGGGCGGCCACCCTGGAGGCCCGCTGGGCGCAGGACGACATTTCCGTTCGCGTCTATGACACGCGCGACATCAACATGCTCAACAGCGAGCACAAGGACAAGTTCGACTCCGTCAATCCCCGTGTCACGCTGAGCTATCGTCCGGACGACAACACCAACCTCTACCTCAACATATCCAAGGGCTCCAAGCCGGGTGATTTCAATACCCAGGTACCGGTCGGTCCCGACGGTCAACCCGACGAATCGTTCCGCGCCGTGGAAGAGGAAGTAGCCTGGAACTACGAGGCGGGCTACAAGGGCCGGTTGCTGGATGGCCGCATGACGCTTAACGTGGCGGCTTACCGCACCGAGGTGACCGACCAGCAGTTCACGACCGTGATCGAGACACCCACGGGCGGCAGCGTCTCGCTGATCGACAACGTGGGCGAAACCGAGATCAACGGCCTGGAAGTGGAGGTCGAAACGCTGCTTACCGAGTCGCTTACCGTCAACGCCGGTTACGCCTGGACCAATGCGGAGATCGCCAAGTGGACCAATGTTGACCAGGCCGACCTGAACGGCGCCAACGGTTCCTTGCATGACCTGAGTCGCCTGGGTTCGGTGGCCGGCCAGAAAGTGCCGCGGATCCCCGAGCACTCGGCATCGGTGGTGGCCCGCTACGAAGGTGCCGAGATGGCGTCGGGCTTTTCCTGGTTCGTGGTGGGCGATGTCGTGTACGAAGGCTCGCGGTTCAGCCAGGTGCATAACCTGATCGAAACGGGCGCCATGACCAGGGTGGGTTTGCGCGTGGGCGCGCGCCGCGACGCGCTGGAAGTGGTGCTGTGGGCCAGAAACCTGTTCGACGACGACGCGCCGCTCGACGTATTGCGCTACATCGACCGGCGTACCGGCGGCCTGCCCAGCCACGCAAGAATCCCCGGATTCGTCCCAGGCGAACTGGGCAACCCGTCCAGCACCCCGCGTGGGTTCGCCATCTCGTTGCCCCGCGGGCGGCAGGTAGGCGTAACCCTCAGGTACGGCTTCTAAACGCGTGGCTTGTGCATAATTGACCGGCTATCGGCTTGGTTAACCGATAGGGAGGACATCCAATGAGATTCAGACTTGCCGTTATTTCCGTCCTGGCTGCGGGCGTGATCGTTGCTCCGCGTCCTGCGGTGTCGCAGGAGGGCGCGCTGGAGGAGATCATCGTCACCGCCCGCAAGCGCGAGGAGTCCGTTCAGGACATCCCGATCGCGGTCAGCGCCTTCACCGCGAACGACATCCGCGAGCTGGGTATTAGATCCGTGGACGATATTGCGCTGTATACGCCCGGATTCTCGTTCCAGTCCGGCTTCGGGCGGCAACCGTCACTGGACCGACCAGCGGTTCGTGGCCAGACAACCATCCTGAACGGCATCGCCGGCGTCAAGGCGGTATCCACTTTCGTTGACGGCATCTATGTCGGCGGCCTGGTATCGTCGGTTGACCTGGCGAACGTCGAGCGCGTCGAAATCATCAAGGGACCGCAGTCCGCTCAGTATGGCCGCGGTACCTACGCCGGCGCGATCAATTACGTCACCCGGGCTCCGACGGAAGAGCTTGCAGGCGAAGTCTCGGTAACCGGGGCGCAACACGAAACCTATGACGTTAACGGATGGCTCAGCGGACCCTTATCGGAAGGCAAGGCCTATTTCCGCATTGCGGCGGGCTACAACCAGTACGGCGGCGAGCATGTCAATACGCTCACCGGAGACGAAGTGGGCGGGCAGGAGACCACAAACGTATCCGCCAAGCTCTATTTCACGCCAAACGACGACTTTGAGGCCACTCTTTCGGTCGGTTACCAGAAAGTCGAAGACGACCATTTCGTCTTGGCTTTGCAAGGCCGGGAGCACAACAATTGCTGCTTCCGGGGACCCGTCAGCGGGAGTGCCGATATATCCGGCGCGACCGGCCCGCGAGCCCGCGAGTACTACAGGGGCGAAGCGCAACGCAACTTGCCGGTGGCGCTGCTTACCGAAGAGATCGACGCCGCGACCGGCGGAGCAGGGAACTTCAACGACCGAATCTCGGCCTCGCTGTCCATGCACTACGACCTGGCCAACGGCTGGCGTATCTCCAGTCTGACGGGAAGTATCGACGACGAGAACGACAGCAATTTCGACGCGACCTATGGCGGCTACGATTTCGGGACCGCTATCGCGGACGCTCTGCCGCCGTTCCTGCCGCGTTTCATCGGGGCGGGGATATGCCGGTCGCTTTGCGGTTTGTTTACACGCTTCGGCGGATATGATCAGACTGACCTCTCGCAGGAACTCAGGCTGTCCTCGCCGTCCGATCGGGCGTTTCGAGCTGTTGTCGGGCTCTACTACTATCAAGGCACCAAGGACGAACACACGGACCGCAAGGTAATTCCGTTCTCGGCAGCGAAGTGGGGCATGACGCCGCTCGAGGTTTTCCCCAACGGCCCCGTGTCCGATGAGACCGTTGACAACACGGCCGCATTCGCCGCCGTGGAAATGGATTTCAACGAGAAGTGGTCGGGGACGGCGGAAGCCCGTTGGGCAAAGGACGACATTTCCGTGCAGGTCTTTTCGTCGGATGAAAGAACCACGATGACCGGCGACTACGGCGTGGACTTTACCTCGGTGAATCCTCGTTTCACCCTGAGCTATAAGCCCGACGGAGAAACGAACCTGTATCTGAACATCTCCAAGGGTTCAAAACCGGGTAACTTCAACGCGGACGTTCCGCTTGACGCGTCAGGGAACCCGGATGAATCTTTCCGTTCCGTGGACGAAGAAGTCGCGTGGAATTACGAAGCGGGCTACAAGGCCCGCCTGATGGAAGGACGCCTGGCATTGAATGTCGCCGCCTATCGCACCGAAGTGACCGACCAGCAATTCACGACCGTGATTGAAACGGGCAGGGGCACGACCACCTCGATTATCGACAACGTTGGCGAATCGGAAATAAACGGTCTTGAGGTTGAATTACAGGCGCTCGTGAGCGACAAACTGACGCTAAACCTCGGCTATGCATGGACCAATGCGGAAATCAAGGAATACATCAACATTGATCAGGCCGAATTGCTGGGCGCCAGCGGGTCCCTGGCTGATCTCGCTCGCCTGGGTTCCGCGGCAGGCAAGCAGGTGCCGCGCATTCCGGAGCATATGGCTTCGCTGGTCGCCCGCTACGACGGTGACACGATGGCCTCCGGATTTTCGTGGTTCTGGGTGGGCGATGTCGTCTATGAGGGCTCGCGCTTTTCCCAGATCCACAACCTGATCGAGACCGGCGCAATGACCCGCGTGGGTCTGCGCTTGGGCGTGCGGCGGGATGCGTTGGAAATCACGCTTTGGGGCAAGAACCTCTTCGATGACGATGCACCGCTGGACATCCTGCGGTACATCGACCGGAGCGCCGGTTCGCTGCCCGCCAGCGCCGCCTTGCCGGGCTATTCGGGAGAGACCCGCAGTGCGAGCACTACGCCGCGCGGCTTCGCCATTTCCCTGCCCCGCGGACGCCAGGTCGGCGTGAGCCTGAGCTACAGCTTCTAGCCGCACACTCGAGCGAGGGCATGTCCCTCGCGGCGTCACGCCCTCCCTCGCAACCCGTGAGAGAGGGCGGGTCACCGCGCGGCGTTTCGCCATCCTTCCCGCCAATGTTCCTGTATGCTTGTGCAAACAACGCAGAGCAGATTTGAGCTGGTAAACAAGCGGGGGCTTTGAATGAAACTGGCGAACAAGCGGTATTACCCGCCGGGCAGGTACCCGGAAGGCTGGTATCTCGTGGAGATCGCCAGGAACCTGCCCAAGGGCGGTCTTCTCCAGAAGGAATGGATGGGCCAGCAGATCGTGGCCTGGCGCGATGCCGAAGGAGAAGTTTGCGTGTCCGAGGCCTACTGCCCGCATCTGGGCGGGCACCTGGGGCCGGACGGCGGCGGTTGCGTCAGAAACGGGCGCCTGGTCTGCCCGTTCCACGGCTTCGAATACGACGCCACCGGCCGGTGTGTGGCCACACCGAATGCGCCGCCGCCCAGAACCGCGCGACTCAATGTGTACGAGACACGCGAGATCAACGGCCTCATTCTCGCGTGGTGGAGCCCGGTGGGGCGCGGGCCGCAGTGGGAGGTCCCGGAGTGGCCGGAAAAGGAATGGCACCGCCTCCACTACGGTAGCGTGCGGCTGCGCGGCCACCCGCAGGAGACCGCGGAAAACTCCGTGGACATCGCCCATTTCCGGTACGTGCATGGCTACGCGGCGGTGAAGCAGGTCGGAGACGTGCATGTGGACGGCGCCTACTTGCGCAACAGGTTTGTTTTCAGACGCAACGTGAAGCTGCTTGGTGTGCCGGTGCTTACCGATGTGGCCGCGACAACCCATGTGTGGGGCCTCGGCTATTCGTTCGTCGAGTTTCATGAACGCGTCAGCGGGCTGAAACTGCGCCAGTGGATCCTGTCCACGGCCGTTGACGACACCCATATAAAGCTCGTGGTTGCACTGCAGATCAAGCGTTGGGAACCCGGGCAGAAATGGCTGGCGACACTGCTGCTTCGGTGTCTTCCCGCCAGTTGGCTGACCCGGTTCTTCGTATCGCGCGTCAAGCACGACGTGCGCCAGGACGTCGCCATCTGGCAGAACAAACGCTATCAGCCCCTGCCGATCCTGAGCCGTTCGGACGGCGAGATCATGACCTACCGGAAATACTGCGAGCAGTTCTATCCGGATGCCGAAGAGAGCCGCGCGCGTGTGCGCAGCCTCAAGCCTGCCCCGATTCATGCCGCGCGTGGCGCCAATATGGGCGCCTGACGCTCGCGACGGCACAGATCCTCCTCCAGGGAAATCGCGCGCCATGCTGGCGAAATTGTCCACGTCTCTCAAGAACGCCTATCGCGGCTGGTCCGTCACCAGCCGCGTCGAATCGTTTGAAGGTTGGCTCGACAGGCGGGATGGCGGCGCCGCCAGCGGGCGCAACTATGACCATGCCAAGACGGTCAATGACTACTACTCGATTTGCAGCGAGTTCATGCAGTTCGGTTGGAACGAATCGCTGCACTTCGCTCCCTTGAGGCCGGGCGAGAGCCTTGACGACTCCATCCTCCGGCATCAGCGACTCATGATCGGCAAGCTCCGGCTCAAGGAGGGCATGACGGTTATTGACGTGGGCTGCGGAGTCGGCGGTCCGATGCGCCGGGTCGCACGTGAGTCCGGCGCCCGCGTCGTCTGCCTCAACAACAACGAACAGCAACTGGAAAAGGCGAAGCGAAGGAACGTCGAAGCCGGTCTTGATCACATGGCGGACTACGTCCACTGCAGCTTTATGGACATGAGCAGGTTCGAGCCCGATTCCTTCGACGCGGGTTATGCGATCGAGTCCACCTGCCATGCGCCGGACAAGCAGGGCGCTTTTGCCGAGATCTTCCGCGTGTTGAAGCCCGGGGCCTTGTTCTGGGGCCAGGAAATGTGCCTTACGAACGAGTTCGATCCGGACAGCGCCCGCCACCGGGAGATCAAGCGCGAACTCATGCACGGGATCGCATTGAACGAGATCGCAAGCTTCGCGGAGGTCGATCAGGCGCTGGAGGCGGTCGGGTTCGAAGTGATCGAGGGAATGGACAGGAGCATGCAGGAAGATCCGTACACGCCCTGGTATCAGCCGATGGAGGGCGACACCGGCACCTTCCGGAATCTCCTGCGCAGGACGCCTGCGGGTCGAAAGGCAATGATCGGCATGGTGAAGCTCACGGAGGCGTTCGGACTCTTCCCGAAGGGCTCCAGCACCGTGATCCGGCTCATGGACCGGACCGCGGAGGCCTATGTTGCAGGTGGCAAGACCGGGATATTCACCCCGCTCTACTGTTTTCTCGCGCGCAAACCGTTGCGGACTGCTTGATTCCGCCACTTTGTGCGCCTTCCTCTCGCGGGGCGCTTCGATTCCGCCCGTTTGTGTGCCTTCTTCTCGCGGGGCGCTTCGATACCGCCCGTTCTTATGCCTCCCTCTCGTGGGAGACGCCATCCCTGGCTCGGAATCGCTATCCTGCTTTTACGCTCCCTCGAGAGGGAGGCATAAGAACGGGCTACGGCTGGCGTCTAGCCTGCGGTGTCGCGCTGAACCCTGACCTGCTGGCCCGGACTGACGAATTCCTGACCCACCGTGATCAATGTGACTTCGGCCGGCAAGCCGGAAACCCACAGCCCGTCAGGGTCTTCCCGCACCACGTCGATCGGGTAGAAGAGAACCCGTTGGTCATCGTCAACGGCCCGCACGCCCATTTCTCCATTGGCGTCCAGCACAACGTAGGACATGCCCACCTTGTGCGCAGGCTGGGCATGCAGGGCCACTTCGACTTCCGCGCTCAACCCCGAGGAAATCGAAAAGTCCGGGTTGGGAACCGTTACTTCGATGGGATAGGTGCGTGACTGGTCGGCCGACTGTTTGCCGATAAACGTAAGCGAGCCGCGGGCCGCGTTGCCGGTCGCCATCGTGATCCGCACCTCGGCGCCCAGGTCCAGTTGCGGATACTGCTGTTCCGTGACCGCGGCCTCCACGTAGATCGGATCGAGATCGAGAACGGTGGCGCAGGGACTGCCCATCTGCAGGTAGTCGCCCACCTCCGCATGCGTCTCTTCCACGAAGCCGGCAAACGGCGCAACCACGGCGGTATTCTCAAGTTCCAGTTCGCTGGCCAGGAGTTGGCGGCGCGCGGAACTCAACTGGGCCTTGGCCCGGGCGACCGCGATCTCCTGCTGCAGGCCCCGTTCGCGCAGGGTCTTCATGCCTTCGTACTCCAGCGTAGCCAGCTCGACAGCGTCGCCGGCCTCGCGAACGCGCAGTGCGCGGTCATTGACTTCCACCTGGCAAAGCACGTCGCCCGCCGACACCATTGCCCCGATATCGATCGGCCGGTCATCCACGCGGCCGGAGGTTTCGGCGCGTACCGTAACCGCATGCCGGGTTCGCGTACGGCCGCGCAGCGTCAGCGTCCTGGATTGTTCCGAAGCCCGGCTGGTTCGTACCCGCACCACGATGTCATCCCGCGCTTCCGTGCGCGAAGCGACCGCCGCCTGCCCATCGTCGTCGTCACCGCCCAGGATTCCGGACAGCAGCCATACGGCGCAAACTGCAAGGACCAGCCCGGCCCACAACGGTTTGCGCAGGGATTCCCTGATTTTCATTTATTCGGATTCCGTCTAAACCGTGGCCCGCGGGTCAGAAGTCGTGACGCCTCTTGTCAATGGTAAATCGAAACTTGCTGTTCGGTGCGCTGGTGGGAAACGGATTGAATCTCATCTCATAGTCCGACGGAACGACGCTGATGTCGAAATAGTACGCGATGAGGAGCAGGTTGATCGTCATTTGCAGTTCCACCCATTTCGACCCCAGGCAATGGTGCGTCCCGAGTCCGAAGGGCACGTATGCTCCCGCGCGTTTGTGCTCATCCCTGGGCGGCGCGTAGCGGTCGATATCGAATCTTGTGGGATCGGGAAAAGTCTCTTCCAGGTGGTGCGCGGCAGTGTGCGCGAACACCACGCGCGTGTCCTTCGGAATGTTGTAGCCCTGCACCACGCAGTGGTTCATGGTGGTGCGAAGCTGCATCGGAATGACCGGATACAGGCGCTGGGACTCCAGGAACACCCGGTGGGCGACGTCGATTGAGGACCTCGTGAAATCGTCCTTGCCCGGGTCGCCGTTGGCGAACAGCGTTTCGGCCTCCTTCTGAACCCGGCGGTAGATTTCGGGATGGCTGGCCATGCCGTACACGGCAAAGCTCAGCCCGCTGCCGAGGTAAATGCTGGCGATGAAGCCCGCGACCAGCATGAAGCTCAGATCGGTCTCCGGGAAATATTGAGGATCGCTGGCGTGCAGGCTCAGAATATGATCGACCAGGTCCTTGGGTTTGCCTTTGCGCTGCGCCGGCGTGTGCGCATTCAATACCCGGTTGAGCATCTCGAAAATACGCTTCCTCTTCCTGGCCATGCCGGGCGTCTGCATCATGAATTTCGGCAAGGCTTTCTGCACATGCGTGACCAGCGACCGGTGTTCGTAGCTGAGAAGATCGTCGATATGGTCCGACGCGTCCACGCCCACCATGAGCTGCGACACCTGAACGCTCATCAGCTCCTGGCATGCGGCGGCGCCTGGCATCGGATTGCCCGGGACCCATTTCTCCAGTGAGGCACGGCAGAATTTATATACTTCGTCCAGCCTCGCCTCCAGCGTCGCGCGGGAATAACCGGCCCGCAAGGACTTTCTCATTCGGTAATGCTCTGTGCCGTCCATGCCGGGCAGGGTCCGGGACGCGCCGTACAGTTGCTCGAAGTCGGCCATGTGATCGCGCGTGCGGAAATAGGTCCGGCCGTTGCGGTTGATCCAAGCATTGGTCTCCGGGCCGGCAAGCACGACAACGCCCTTGTCCGAGAAGGGCTTCTTGATCCTGAAAACCGGACCGTATTCCCTGTACAGATCCGTAAGGATCCTGGAAAGATTGCCCCGCCTCAGATTTCGATTCGGAATCAGCTTCAGCAGGTTGGCGACCGGAATCGGCCGGGTGCGCCCCACGGGCTGCTGCACCGGGCGTCCCTGACTCTCCCTGACAGCCGCGCCGATGGCCCGTCCCACCAGGTCCATTTTGCAGAGCAGATCGATGCGTTCGCTGGATTGCTCGTACTCTTCTTCGGTGAGCAACAGCGGCAGCGCGTCGCATGCGGCAATCAGGCTGATGAGGATCACGTCCCGGGGATCGGGAATCTCTTCGTCCAGGATTGCGCGAAGAACTCGCGTCTTGACCTGCAGTTTCGTCGATCCGTCGTCCGCGGAGTACGTTCCGGTGCGCGATACCTGGCGGCTGAGCGACCAGAACCCACCGGAATCGTGGTCGAGAATGTTCTTCTCGACCAGCCGGTCGAGGATGATGTCCATCGCGTCGTCCGATCGCTGCGCGGTCTTCTCGATCCAGTACTGGGCGTTGTGCACCGGTGGGGGCGCCGAGGCGATTTCCGCCAGCACCGGATCCAGCAAGGGGTCGCCCGTCTCCCCGGCGTCCAGGAGCGTGAGCGTCTCCGTATCGGTGTCGATGCGAAATTCGAGCGACAGGTCCGCGAGCACCGAGCCCGCAATCACGCAGGACAGGTTCCAGGCGCCGACGGGCTCGAAATAGCCGCTGTCTTCGTTCAGAAGAACCAGCGCCAACTCTTCGGCTAATCTCACAACTACCCCCGC
The DNA here is from genome assembly GCA_009838035.1 of Gammaproteobacteria bacterium. Lineage (NCBI taxonomy): Bacteria > Pseudomonadati > Pseudomonadota > Gammaproteobacteria > Gammaproteobacteria bacterium. Next base: position 229,929 of record VXSK01000023.1, on the reverse strand, counting down.
AGTCGAATCAGTTGCCCGTAATACACAGGTCAATCATACGCCGGGCGAGCGCTTCGCGTAACTGTCCCCGCCGCGGAGCCGGACCGGCTTCGGCGCCCTGCTGCGCAGGCCGGTCAGCACGCCCGAGAACATCCCCTTGAGCCGGCTCGGCAGCACCAGCAGCGCCGGCGTGAGGATCAGCGTCAGGATCGTGGCGAAGGTCAGTCCGGACACCACGGCCTGGGCCAGAGGCACCCAGTAACCCGAAAGCTCGCCTCCCGAGACCCATCTGCGGTTGATGAAATCCACCGATTGATGGCTGGCCAGGGGCAGCAGTCCGATCACGGTCGTGACGGTGGTCAGCAGTACCGGCCGCAGCCGCTGCAAACCGGTCAGCACGATGAGTTCGGCGATGTCCCGGTCGGGAAATTCCCTGCGGCCGACGTTGTAGGTGTCGATCAGCACGATGTTGTTGTTCACGACGATGCCCGCCAGCGACACAACGCCCACCCCGCTCAATATCGCGCTGAACGGCTGGTTGGTGATGACCAGCCCCAGAAACACCCCGGCCGTGGACAGCACGATCGCCAGCATGATCAGGAAGCTCTGGTAGATGTTGTTGAACTGCGTAACCAGCAACGCGAACATGAGCAGCAGCGCAAAGGAAAAGGCCTTGGAGAGAAAGTCGATCGACTCTTCCTGCTCCTCGGTCGTGCCGCGGAAGCGGATTTCCACCTCCGAATCGAAAGTCTGGCTGTCCAGCCACCCCTGGATCTCCCGGATCTTGGCGTCCGGCAGCACGCCGGGCGCGACGCCGGCCCTGATCATGTGGATGTCCTCCTGGTCGGCCCGCTGGATGGTGTCCAGCCGCGGCGTCGCGCGCCGGGTGACGAAATTCGACAACGGTACCGGCCCGTTGCGGGTGACGATCCTCAGGTCGTCCAGTTCGTTGACGCCGCGGTCTTCGGTCGGGTAGCGGATCCTTATGTCCAGCGCGTCGTCCGCGTCGTCGGGGCGGTATTCGCCCAGCTTGGCGCCGTTCGTCACCAGTTGCGTGGCCAGTCCCACGGTCGAGACGTCGGCCCCGTACAGTCCCGCCACGGCCCGGTCCACTTCCAGTTGCCATTCGATTCCGGGCACGGGAAGCGTGTCCTCGATGTCCCTCAGTCCTTCGACCTCGTTGACGATGTACTCGCGCACCCTTTCGACCACGGGAACAAGGCGCTCGCGCTCATTGGAAGAGAACTGCAGGGCGATCGGTTTGCCGGCGGTGATCTGACTCTCGAAAGGCCGCACTTCGATGATCACCCCGCCGAATCTCTCCGTGCGCCGGCGAACTTCCTCCAGCACTTCCATGCCGGTCGTGTCGCGCTGGCTGCTCTCGACCATCTCTACGAACATGGCGCCGATGCGGTCTGCGCTCGAGCCACCCTGGTATTGCATCCGCTGCCCCTGGGCCTGGCCCGCGCCGGTCGTCGTGAACATGTTCAGGTTCTTGATGCCCGGGACCTCGAGGACCGCCGCCTCCACTTCGGCCACCAGCCGGTAGGCTTCTTCCACGTCCAGGTTGCCGCGCGCGCGCACGAACACCTGGGCGTAGGTGGGGTCGTTCTCGTTGAAGAAAAGCACACCCAGATCGCGCGAGCCATGCACGGTAAATATGCCCAGTACCAGCGCGATCACGATGGCGACCGTGACCAGGGGACGGCGCACGGCCATTGAAAGCAGGCGGCCGTAACCGCGCGCGAAACGGCCCAGCCGCGCCCAGTCCAGTTCCCACATGCCGTCGGCGCCCGCCGGCGCCGGGGCGGATACGCGGCTGCGGCGCCGGAACGTCGTTCCCAGGACCGGGGCGAATATCAACGCATAGAGCAGCGCTCCGATCAGCACCCAGAGCAGGGTAATGGGCAGGTACCCCATGAAGGCGCCGGCCACGCCGGGCCAGAACATCAGCGGCACGAAGGCCGCCAGAGTGGTCGCTGTGGAGGCGAGAACCGGCAGGAACATTCGCTTGGCGGCCGCCCCGTACGCCTCGAGTTCGGTTTCGCCTTCCGTGATTCGCCGTTCGGCATCCTCGGTGACCACGATGGCGCCGTCGATCAGCATGCCCAGCCCCAGCAGCATGCCGAACATGACCATGAAGTTGAACGAGTGTCCGAACAGCCACAGGAAGATCAGCGCGAACAGGAAGGAGACCGGGATGGCGCCGGCCACCAGCAGGCTGCTCCGCAGGCCCATGGCCGGGAATATGACCAGCATGACCAGCACCAACGCGGTCACGATGTTCCCCTGAAGCTCGACGATCTGCTTGGCGGCGAACTGGGACGTGTCCTGGGAATAGAACATGTTGACGCCCACGGGCAGCCGGTCGCGGAAACCGTCCGCCACTTCGCGGACCGCGGTGGCCGTTTCGATGCTGTTTGCGCCGGAGCGCCGGTACACGAACACCGAGATGGAACGCTCGCCGTTGGCGTGGGAATAGCTGGCCCGGTCCTTGAACGTGCGCCTCACCGAGGCCACGTCGCTTAAGGTCACGACCGTGTCGCCTTCGATGCGCACCGGAATGTCGAGCAGGTCGTCCGTCGATTCAATAACGCTGGGCACCTTTACCGAGACGCTCCCCTGGGCGGAGTCCATCGCGCCCGCCGCGATCAGCCGGTTGTTACGCGTCAGCGCCCCGTACAGCTCCTCCACGGACATCCGGTACGTCGCGAGCTGCTCCGGCCGAATGAGGATTTCCATGAACTCCTCGCGGTGCCCCTGCAGCGCCGCCAATTGCACCTGACCTACCGTTTCGATCCTGTCGCGAAGGCTGCGCGCGGTGGCGTAGAGAGTTTCCTCCGGTGTATTGCGTCCTACCAGATTGATCTGCAGCACGGGGTAGTCGGTGGTCGCGGTCTCCTCGACGATCGGCTCCTCCGTCGTGGACGGGAACTCGGGCTTGGCCCGATTCACGGCCTCGCGCACGTCGCTCAGCGCTACGTCGAGGTCGATTCCCGTCTGGAACTCCACCCCGACCATGGCCATGTTCTCGGCGCCCGTGCCGGTGATTTCCCGGACGCCTTCCACGGCCTTGAGCTCGATTTCCAGCGGCAGGATCAGCAGCCGCCGGGCGTCTTCCGGAGAGATGCCCTCGTGAACGACCGTGATGACGTAGAACGGGATTTCTATGCGGGGTTCGCTCTCCACCGGGATCGACACGCGCGCGACGATCCCGAAGATCACGATGCCGATCATCGCCAGCAGCGTGGACCGCCGACGTTCAAGCGATAAATCGATGATCCGGTCTTTCATGCGAAATGGCGCCGCCACCCCCGCTGACTTCGCTGTTGAGTTGGAGTATAACGAAAAGGCTCAAAACCATTGTTGCGGCTGTTGAATGAAGTTGATCCCCTATCGCGATGCTTGCACCACCCTTGCCGCGGCCTGTACGCCGGGGCCGGAGGAGTCGGTTTCCGCTCGCCGGGCCCTGGGTGCGGTTGCTTCCCGGCCCGTCATTGGCGCCGTCGCCTCGCCGGCATTCAACAACGCGGCCATGGACGGCTTTGCCATATGCGCCGCGGACACGGCGGGCGCCGCGGAAGATTCTCCGGTGGAGCTTCCCGTAGTTGGCGAGCTCAAGGTCGGTGCGTACGCGGAAGCCGCGAAGCCCGGGTCCGGGTGCGCCCTTCGGGTTGCCACGGGCGCCCTGACGCCACCCTCGCTGGACACGGTCGTACCTCTGGAGCAGGCGGCGGTGATCGAGCGGTCCGGCGCGACGATGTTGCGTTTTCTGAAGCCCGTCGAGCAAGGACGGAACCTGCGCATCATGGGCGAGGAGTATCCGGCCGGCGCCGCTTTCGATTTCACCGGCGAGCGCCTTCACGCCGGGCATGTCGCGCTCTTGTCCGCTGCCGGAATCAACGAGTTGCACGTTCGCACGCCGCCCCCGCTGGGCCTGCTGACGACGGGCGACGAGGTGCGCCCTCCCGGCGCCCCGCTCGCTCCAGGAGAGATAGCCAACGTCAACGCAGCCTGGATGACTGCCTGGTGCGCAGAGCGGCGGGTCCCCGTGGCGCACGCGCAACACGTTCAGGATGATCCCGGCGATCTGGCGCGCGGGTTTCAGGACGCCCGCGAATCCGGCGCCCGGGTCCTCGTCTCAAGCGGGTCCGCCTCAGCGGGGAATCACGATGTTCTGCGGGGAGCGCTGCGGGAACTGGGGGCTCGAATCGTTTTTCACGGCGTCGCGATGCGGCCCGGCAAACCGGCCCTGTTCGCGCTGCTGGACGACGGGACCCCCGTATTCGGGCTTCCGGGCAATCCGCTGGCCACGGCCGCCGGCATGCGCTTCCTGGTCTGGCCCGGCATTCGCGCCATCCTGGCGATGAAGCCCGAAAAACCCCAACGCAAGCCGCTCGCTCACGCCTGCGACCTGCGCGAAGGCCACACACACTTCCTCCTGGCCCGCCGCTGCACCGAATCGGAAGCACTGAAGCTGGTGCACCCCCAACGCCCCGGCCAGGCCGGCGCCCTCGCCGCCGCCGACTGCTGGCTCCGCCTCGCCGGCGGCCGCCACGAAGAAGGCGCCCTCGCCGCCTCCTACCCCCTCTGACCCAGGATGCTGCCACCGTAGCCCCTTTGTGTGCCTTCCTCTCGTGGGAGCGTAAAAGCAGGATAGCGATTCCGAGCCAGGGATGGCGTCTCCAACGAGAGGGAGGCACACAAAGGGGCGGGATCGAAGTGTGGAGTTAGGCGTTGCGGGCGGCGGCGCGGAAGTGTTTTAGGCCGTAGAACAGGAAAAGGCCGGCTATGGGCGCAGCGACTGCGCCGACCAGCGCGATTGAGCTGCCCACGGCCTCGTTGTAGCCGAAGACGCTGTCGATGACGAAGCCCACCGCGGTGGGCCCGGCAATTGCCGACAGGATATTCAGCGCCAGCATCCAGACCGCCGAAACCGTGGCGCGCAACTGATTGGGCGTCACCAGTTGCAGCGCCGCCGGGCCGCTGGCCACCGCGAAGCATCCGAAGAAAGCGTAGGGACAGAACAGCACCATCGTCCAGAACGGGCTGTCGAGCTGCGTCGTGACCAGGCACAGCGGAGTCAGCGCCGCCGCCGCGATGATGCCCACCCACAGCGGGGCGTCGACCCGCCCGCGCCTTCTCAGGAAATCGGTGAACCAGCCGCCGGCAAAGACTGCCGCCGGCGAGCAGAGCAGGAGAATCCATCCCAGGTACTGGCCGGCCTCGGATGCCGTGTAGCCGAGGTTGCGGATCAGGTGAGTCGGTCCCCACAGCAGCAGGTTGGCGATCGGCGCGGCCAGTATGGCGAAACCGAAAAAGTGCGCCAGGAACATGCGCCACCGCTTCGAGAAGAAATCGATCACGACGGGCCAGGGGATTTTCTGTTCCACGCCCTCCATGAGACCCTGGCGCGGAGGCTCGCGCATCGTGAGCGCCAGCAACGCCACCAGCACGCCGGGCAGGCCCACGATGATGAACGCAAGCTGCCAGGGCTTGAACTGCGTCAGCAGGTCGGCTAGCGCGGGGGGAAGGCGATCGAAGGGGATCGCGGCGACCAGCTCGATTACCTGGGCGCCCACCAGGAACGCGACGCCCGCGCCGATGAAGGCGGCGCACTGGAACACGCCCAGCGCGGTGCCGATCCGGTCCCTGGGGAAGTAGTCGCTGATCAGCGAGTAGGCGCAGGGCGACAGGGTCGCTTCTCCGACGCCCACGCCGACCCGCGCCAGCGCCAGGTGCCAGAAGTTGCGCGCCAGTCCGCAGGCGGCCGTCATCAGGCTCCAGAGGAATATGCCCGCGGCCACGATCAGCCGCCGGCTGCTGCGGTCCGCCAGCCGCCCGATCGGCAGGCCCATAAGGGCATAAAAGACAGCGAAATACAGTCCTCCCAGCAGGCCGATGGCGAAGTTGTCGATTTCGAGGTCCCGCATGATCGGCGGAACCAGAAGCGAAAGAATCAGCCGGTCCAGGAACGAAAAGATGAAGGCGATCATCAGCACGCCTACGGCGTACCAGGCCACCAGCGGGCTGGGCCGTTGCGGCGTGTTGTTCATGCCGCTACCAGGGCTTTTCGATATCGACGTCGGTCAGAGGGTCGCCGGTCGGAACGCCCAGCAGCAGCTTGCCCGTGGGCATCATCCCGGTGTCCCAGTTGAGGCCGCCATGGGTCGAGATCGTGCGCATGTCGCGGTAGTGGCGCTGAACGGGGTTGTTGCCGGTCTGCCCGGTCACGCCCATCATGTTGGCCACCCGGGTGATGGCGCTCAGGCAGAGCTTGGCGGCCATCGCCGGTTCCCTGCGGATGCGCAGGCGATCGATTCCGCGAATCTGCTTGCCGGAACTGCCGGCCTCGTGCAGGAACTGCATCAGGTTGTCGGTGATCAGGTCGGCCACCCGCAGTTCCTCGAAGGATTCCGCGACCCGGATCTGCACGGGGATCTGCTCGACGATGCTCTCGCCGAACATCTGCCCCGTACGTTCCCGGGTCTGTTCCAGGTAGTGTTCCAGGCCGCCGCGGGTCGCCCCCAGCATCGGCCCGCACAGCAGCGTATAGAAAAGCTGTCCGAGTTCGGTGCGATAGATATAGCTCTCGTGGAGCTTCGCTCCCGGGGGTTCCTTGCCGGCCAGCTCCTCCGATCGCACGGTCCGGTACTCCGGCACGAAACGGTCCTTGACCAGTATGTCCTTGCTTCCGGTGCCCTTCAGCCCCTCCGCATGCCAGGTGTCGACGATCTCATAATCTTCCGGTAACAGGTGCGCCATGCGGTATCTCAACCTGCCCTCGGAAGTGCGATTCTTGATGTTGTAGCGCCCTCCCACGACGGCGCAGTTCGCGTGGTCCACGCCGCTGGCGAAACGCCACTGGCCGTTCAGCACGAAGCCGCCGTCCACCGGTTCCATCGTTCCGCCGCCGGCAAAGGCGGTTGCAATGATCGCGTCCGGGGTGTCTGGCCAGAACTCCTCCTGCGCACGCGCCGGAAAGCGCCCCAGTATCCAGGTGTGGGACATCACCACCGATGCCACCCAGGACGTGGAACCGCAGCCGCGGCCCAGTTCGCGGGACACGTCCACGTGCGCGCCCCAGTCCATCTCGAATCCGCCATAGCGTTTGGGCGTGAAGATCTTGTGGATTCCCGCCGCCTTCAGATCGGCCACGGTTTCATCCGGCAGCGTCCGAAGCTCGTCGCTAGCCTGGGCGCGCTCGCGCAATACCGGCACCAGCTTGCGCGCTTCAAGTACCAGTTCCTCGCGTGTCGGAATGTAGCTGGGTTGCGCCGCGGTCGCGCTCGTGCTCTTGGTCTGCGCCACTGTGAAGACTCCCTTGGAAACTCCCGTCAATCGCCGCCGGCGGGTAGCCCCCGGCCGGGCGGAATGGGCAAGTTTAGCCTCAAACCGTCGAAATGACCTGCAAGCCGCTTGGCTTACAATGCCCTCAGGGAGGATTGCGCATGAAACGACTTCGCAGAATGACGGTGCGGGCAGGCCTTGCTGCACCGTTGCCGGTCATGGTCCTGGGGCTGGTGTTCAGCTTGGCTGGCACTGCTGCCGCAGAACAGGAGGCAGCGTCCGCGGACAGCGCGCCGCCGACCGTCCTGATTACCGGCACGAGTCGCGGAATCGGACTGGCCTTCGCGGAATGGTATGCGGAGCAGGGCTGGAATGTTGTCGCGACCTGCCGGAGTCCGGAGCGGGCCGACGACCTGAACGCCCTGGCCGCCGAATACGCCAACCTGAGTGTCGAGCTGCTGGACGTGACCCGGGAGGACCATATACGCGCCCTGGCCGATCGCCACGCGGGCCAGCCCATCGACCTGCTGATCAATAATGCGGCAATCCTTGGCACCCTGCCCGAACAAAGCCTTGGCGGCCTGGATTACGACCGGTTTGAGCAGACCATGGCCGTGAACGTATTCGGCCCATTGCGCATCTCGGAGGCGCTGGCGGACAATGTCGACGCCGCCGGAGGAAAAATCGTCGCGATTACCAGCGGCGTAGCCTCGCTGACGCTGATGGGCCGCATGCAGGGTCTGTACTTTTATCGCATGAGCAAATCGGCGCTGAACATGGGCTGGCGGGCCCTGCGCACCGACCTGAAGCCGCGCGGCGTTGCCGTGCTGCTGATTTCGCCCGGCATGGTCGATACCCAGCTGCTGCGGGAATCCGGCTACACCGGCGAGGCGCTCACGCCCGAAGAAAGCGCGGCTGGGATGGCGGAGATCATCGCCGGCGCTACACTTGACGACCCCGGACTGCCGATCAATGTCGACGGTCGGGTTCTACCCTGGTAGGAGAGAACCAATGAAAAAGACCACTATTTCCTTGTTAGCCTGCGCCGCCATGGCGGTTTCGTCGCTGTGCGTGGCGGAACCCAGCGGTGACAAGCAATTTCAGGGCGCCAGCAGCGGGCTGGAAGGCCGTGAGCATGAACTGGGCATGGCGATCAGCGTGGTGCTGAAGACCATGCACGAAGACGAGTCGTACGTGCACGAGTTGAACGACGCGCTGGTCAAGGCGCTGCTGTCGCAGATGCAGTTCGCCAAGGACCGCGACATGATCGACGACCTGATCGCGCACGAGGTCGATACGCTGCAGCCGCTGTTGAAGCGCATCCGCTCGCACTACGAGCGCACCGGCGACCTCGAGATGGTGATGGTGGGGATGATCGACCGCACTTCCTGCCACTACCAGTTGATCTTTGAAACCGAAAGCAAGCCCGGTTACCGTGCCTGGCAGTCGCCCTGGTCGCGCGTGCTGACGCAGACCCGGCGGCTTGGCCAGCACGACATGACCGAGGCGGAAGTCCACGACATCTGGGTACGGCAGCGCCTGCAGGCCTATGCCAACGTGATCGGAGTGGGCCTGGAAGTCTCCGAACTGGGCGATGATGGCCGCGTCTGGGTGCGCGCCGTCGAACGCGACGCGGGCACTGCCGGCCAGTAACTCTTAGTTGCCGCTAAAGCCGCGGGAGACCGCCAGGTAGAGCGCGTTCTCGGGCCGCGCCCCGGCGCGATGCCCGGGCCTGAAGGAGCGCCAGGCTTCAATTCGGACCCGCCAGTCCGTTCCGCCGCCGACGTTCGGGAGTATTCCGGTTTCGTAGCCCACCGTCAGGTCGATTTGCCGGCCGCTCGGTTCCGCGCCGATCCATGCCGTTTCCCGCAGCACGCCGCCCGCCCGCGTCCTGCCGGTCGGATAGTCCAGTTCAAGGCCGCCGGACTCGTTCCTGAGTGGCTGTGACGCCATGAGCCAGGCCCGCTCACGTTTGCCGTCCTCCGTACTGCCCCACTGGAGTCCCGTGCTGAAAGCGCTGCTCAGCACGCCCCGTGTTCCCCGGAACAGCCCCCGGCCTGCCTCGCCCGAGGTATAGCCCGCCTGCGCCACAGCCATCAGCCTGAGTCCCCCCGCGAACTCCCGCTCCAGCAGGAAGCGCGAGAACCAGGTTCGTCCCGCGAACCGCCCGTAGGCGCCTTCGGCGCCAGCTCCCAGCAGCCGCTCCGACTCGCTGAGCAGGCCGATTTCCGCGAACAATCGCCGGGCGCCGCCACCGAGGTCCAGGCTCAGGAAGGCGCCCTGCGCCCGTCCGGGCGCTACCAAGCGCTCGCCGCGCGCACTCCCCGGGTTCTGAAGAAAGAAACCGCTGCGAAGCGTTGCCCGATCGCTCAGTCTGAACAGATCGCGCGCCACGCCCATTCCCGGAGTTCCCAGCGCCACCCAGGCGTTCTGCAATTGTGTCGGCGGGCCCCAGATCTGCTCCTTGTTCTCCCGGTAGAAGAGCGCGCGGGCGAGACCTCGAGCCGACGAAAACGTCCAATCGCCCACGGGTGCGGCCATCGCCGTACCGGTTTCCGAGGCCCGCCCGACGAATCGGGCGAACTGCCGATCGGCTCTGTAGGCGTCGTCCAGCGGCCAATGCGCGTTGAAGCTTTCCATCGGGATGAAGAACGGCGCATTCATGCTGTCGAATACCGCCAGTTCCCGTCCGGCAAACGCGTTCTGCAGCGCATCGCCCCAGGCCGGCCCTGCCGCTACGGCGCTGCCTGCCAGGCCCACGGACGGTCCTCCAACGGTTTGGGATAGAGAGGCGCTCATGGTGCCGATCGGACGAGTGGCCTTCTCCACATCGAGCAGTCCCTGACCGTAAACGTTTCGGTTGGCGTAGATACCGCTCTTGTCGGCGGCGGCAAACAGGCGCGTGACCATCTCGGTGGATCCGAGCTGACTTCGAAAGGCTTCTTCCATGAGCGCCAGGGCCCCCGCAACATGGGGAGCGGCCGCCGACGTGCCGCCAATCCGGAAGTAACCGTTCTGGCTCCCGACCGCGGGCGCCAGAACGCCGTGCCCGGGCGCCGCCATGCAGTAGTCCGCCGCAACGCCGCAGCGGTTGGAATACGAAGCAATGGTGCCGTCAGACTGCGTAGCCACTACCGCGATGAAATGTCCTCTCAGCGCCGGGAACAGGTGCGGCGTACCGGCGGTAATGTTGGGCGAGGACGCATCGGCGGGATTGCCCTGCGCGTCGAACTTTCCGAAGGAATTGCCGGCGGCCCACACCAGGATCATCTTTTCCGAGTCCGCCGTTCCCGCCTGCAGCAAGGCGTCGATCGTGCGCCCGAAAGCGCCCCGGTATTCACTCGCGGTGTAGCCGGTGACCACGCCCTCGTAGCCGAAACTGTGATTGATGATCCGCGTGGCGCCGCTGATGCGGCGGTAGATGCCCTGGCCCTGCTCGTCGATTTGGCGGAACGATGGGCCGTTGCTCAGGTCCACGGGCCTATAGATGGGTGTTCCGCTGCCAAGCTGGATTCCGATCGCCAGCAGATCCGCGTCGTAGGCGACTCCGTGCATCGAGTTGCCGAGCTTGGCCGCCGCGATCAGTCCACCCACGGCGGTTCCGTGCGAGCCCGTGTCCCGAATGGCGCTGAACGAACACGTGCCGCCGGGACAGGAGTTGGAAGCTATCGCGGACCGGGAGTGGAGCTTTCCTTCCAGGGCGTCGTGGCCGCCGTCCATCCCGGTGTCAATGATCCCGACGGTCACTCCTGCGCCGGTATAGCCGCGCGCGTAGGCGTAGTCGGCCCCGATTTCCGAAAGGCTCCATTGACCGACGAACTCGGAAGAACTGGAGATCGTCATGCGCTCCGTTTCCTGCGCCGGGGTCAGCCCCGGGTCGTCCGGAAAGCTGGTCGGGTCCGGACGCTCGGGCTGCGGGGGAGTGACCGGAGGAGGCGGGGGGGTCTGGTTTCCGCCGCTGCTTCCGCAGCCGGAAATCAATAGCGTGGATAGCGCGAGGAGGGCTACTTTATTCGTCTTCGTCATTTTCTACATCCGTTGAACCACCCCACATACCCCGGCTTATCATTCGGTTTCCCAGTATAGCAATCGGACCATTGCTGCCGGCCATCGACTGTGCGGCAGGAAAAAGGAGAAATCTCTGTCATGCAAGTAATCCCCGCGAACCGCCTGGCGCCGACACTGGTTCTGATCTGTTTGTCAGCAGCGGCAATGGCCGAAGAGCCGCCCGCCGCTTACAAGACCGCGTGGGGGCCGCACGGCGTTCACGTGATCGAGAATCACGTACTGCCGGCCGAGCCCGGACAGCGCAGCCTGCGGGCGAGGATCGCCTACCCCGACGCGGCGGGCCCGTTTCCGCTGGTGGTGTATTCGCACGGTTTCAATTGCTACCGCGAGAGCTACGCGGGGCTGACCGATCACTGGGCCTCGCACGGCTACGCGGTGGTGTTGCCGGAGCATCCCGACTGCCCGACCTCGGAAGGCCGGATGAGCCCTGAAGACATCCGCAATCTTCTCTATATCCGTATATCCGACGTGGGGCGGGTACTGGATGCGCTTTTTGCGCCCGGCCAGGACATTCCGGGGCTGACGGGCCGTATCGACTACGGTCGCAAGGCGATTGCCGGTCACTCTTTCGGCGGAATGATCGCCCAGGTCATCTGGGGCCAGCCGCTCAAGGACCTGCACAGTACGGAGAGCGTCAGTTACGCCCTTGGTTTCGATGCCGCCATCGTCATGAGCGGCGTCGGCGAGATGGAGCAGATGGCCGAGGGCTCTTTTGACCGGGTGCCTGGGCCAGTGCTCGTTACCGGCGGCACGCTGGACCTCGGAAATATCGGCGGACCAACGATTTATCCCTGGGAGTGGCGGATGTCGGCGTTCGGCCTGACTCCGCCCGGCGACAAGTACTCCGTGGTGCTGGAAGAAGGCGATCACTACCTCGGAGGTCTGATCTGCCGGGACGACCGCGGCGGGCCGGACAATAGCGGCGGCGCCCACGATGCGGACGGGCTTGAGATCCTGGCCGGCGTCACCACGGCGTTCCTGGACGCGTGGCTCAACAACGATTCAGACGCGAAGCAATTCTTCGAAGACTTCGAAGCGAACGCCGCGATCACCGCCGGCCGCGCCCGCTTCGCCCAAAAATAGCAGGCGAAGAGCGCGAGTTTTTGCGGGTCAGGATTGGCCGAGGGCGACGCTGTCGCGCCAGGCTTCGATCATGCTGGTGCGAAGCAGGAAGGCGCGGGCTTTTTCGGGATCGGCGGCGACGCGCATGAACTCCGCCTGGCGCTTGCGCTGCGCGTCCGGATCCAGCGACTCCATGCGCTCTTTGTTCTCTATCGTCTGCTTCTGAACGAACTCGCTGGCGATGGTCCGGCGCTGATGGTCATAGACGTCCAGCAGATCCTCGCTAGCGCCTTCGCGCAGGATCGCGACCAGTTTCTCCGCGAGCACGATCGAATCGTGTATACCGCCGTTCATTCCCATGCCGCCCAGGGGGTTGTTGATGTGGGCGGCGTCGCCCGCGATCAGCAGGTTGCCCTGCCGGTAGGTCTCGGCAACGCGCTGGTGCACCCAGTACAGCGTGCGGTGCACTACTTCGTACGGCTCGTCGCGGGGGACTATGGCGTTCAGCCGGTCTTCCGCGTAATCCGGCGCCAGGAACTTGTCGTCGGGCTCGCCGGGTACAGTGGGGAGAAGCACCCGCCACAGGTCCACGGTCCGCAACAGCACGCACCACTCGTCGGGATCGGCCACGTAGTTCACGTTGCTCAACTGGTCCATGTGGGCGGCAAAGTCGAACGGCGTGCTCAGGACCAGAAATTTCTCCGGGTAGGTAAATCCCTCGTAGCGCACCGTCATGCACTTGCGCACGCAACTGTTGGCGCCGTCCGCCCCGATCAGGTAGCGCCCCGTATACAGCTCTTCCTGTTCGCCGGTGAAGCACAGCATCCGGACGCCGTCGCCGTCCTGCCTGGCGCCGATCACCTCCCGCCCGAACAGCACCTGGGCGTTGGGGTAGTCCTTGAGCATTTCGCAAACGACCTGCGTGAGCTTGTATTGCTCGCACTGCAGGCGGTAGGGATGCCCCGTGTCGCCGGACAGCAGCCCCAGGTCGAATATCGCCGCCTCGCCCGTGGTCCGGTCACGGTACTGGTAGTCGCGCGTGATCAGCCCCAGAGGGATCAGCCGATGGGTGAGGTCCAGGTCCTCCAGCAGGTCCAGCGTGGGCGGATGGAAGGTCGAAGCCCGCAGTTCCAGCGGCAGCGTGTCGCAGCCCTCGACCATGATGACGGAGACGCCCGCTCGCGCCAGCGCCAGGGCCGCCGTGCAGCCCACCGGGCCGGCGCCGGCAATCAGTACTTCGGCGTGTCGCTCGGGCATGGCGCGCGTATCTTACCCGCTTGTGTTTCCCGCGTTGCGGGCATAATGCCCGGTGTTTTTCGCCGGGTCCCGGTCTATGTTCATTATTTTTGCACTTCTGCTGCTGGGCGCGATGGGCTTCAGCATCGTGCTGCCGTCCATCATGTTCGTGGCCGAGGACTTCGGCGGCGGCGAGGCCATGGCCGGCTGGATCGTCGCCAGCTACGCGATCGGCCAGCTCATAGCAACGCCCATCTGGGGGCGACTGAGCGACCGCTACGGCCGCAAACTGATTCTGGCCCTTTGCGCGGCCAGCACCATGATTGCCTTTCTTGGCCTGGCATTTGCCTACGACGCCTTGACGCTGTTCGTGTCGCGTCTCGTCGGCGGCCTTGCCGGCGGACTGTTTTCGGTAAGCCAGGCCTGGGTGGCCGATACGACCACGCCCAAGAACCGCGCCAAGGGAATGGGAATCATGGGGGCGGGAATCAGCCTGGGATTCATCCTCGGACCGTTCGTTGGCGGAATCCTGGGAGGCGAGACCGCGGACACCGCCACCCTGCTGGAGCCCGGACTTCTGGGCGCGGCGCTGGCGGGGCTGCTGCTGGTGGTGATCCTCCTGTTCATGCGCGAAAGCCTGCCGCCGGAGAAGCGCGTGGCCTCCCAGCCCCTCGGCGCCGAGTTGCGGCAGTGGGGCGAGGTCGGCGCGCGCCCCGTGGTCAAACGGCTGCTGATACTCGGGCTTCTCTGGATGACGGCGGCCGGCATGTTCGAAGTGATGATGCCGCTGTGGGTCGGGGAAACCCTCGGCTGGGGACCGCGCCACGTGGGCGTCCAGTTTCTTTTCCTCGGACTCTGGGTGGCCGTGGTCCAGGGCCTGATCGCAGGCAGACTGTCGATCCGGTTCGGCGAAGTGCCGGTCATCGCCGCCGGCATCGTGCTCTATGCAGTGGGAATGTTGCTGCTCGCCTGGTTCGGCGCCCTGGCGGGCCCCGAGTGGCTGCGGATCGGCACCGGCGTGCTGGCGGACTTCACCGGCCAACCGTGGCTGGTGCTCGGCCTGGGCCTGCTGGCGAGCGGCAGCGCGCTGCTCGTGCCCAATATCTCCAGCCTGGTGTCCAAATACGCGTCGGTGACCGAACGGGGCACCGTGCTGGGCCTGTTCCAGTCTTCCAATTGGCTGGGCAGGACCATATCGCCTCCCATCGGAGGCATGCTGTTCCAGTCCGAAGGCGCCAACGCGCCGCTGTTCGGTTCGGTTGTAATACTGGTTCCCTGCCTTGCGGGACTGCTTGTATGGTTTGGCGGCTCGCGGGCGCAGCCGCATAAGGAGGTCGAAGCATGAGTGAAGGTGATGTAACGATTACCCGGCATTTCGTAAGCATCCGCGGCAGGTACGGCGAGCGCCAGGTGCACTACCGCCGCGCGGGCGACGGGCCGTCGCTGGTGCTGCTACACCAGTCGCCGCAGTCGTCGCTTGAATACGTGCCGCTGATGAAGGAGTGGGGCCGGCATTTCACGGTGATCGCGCCGGACACGCCCGGCTACGGAGCATCGGACCCGCCCGAGGGAGACGACCTGACCATGGCCGACTTCGCCGACTGCGTGGCGGAGTTCATCCGCGCTCTCGGCATCACGAAGACGGGCTTGTACGGCTTCCATACCGGCGCCGCGATGTCGGCGGAGACGGCGGCCCGGCATCCGGACCTCGTGACCGCGGTGGCGGTCAACGGCTACGGCGCCTTCAACGAGGAGGAACAGGCGGAACTGCTGGCCAACTACCTGCCGGCCTTCGTTCCGGCCTGGGACGGCTCGCATCTCACCTGGCTGTGGAGCCGCCTGCGCCAGCAGCTCATGTTTTTCCCCTGGTACGACCTGCGCGCCGCGGCCCGGATGTCGTACGACCTGCCGTCGGCCGACCACCTGCAGAACGAGGTCCTGGAATTCCTGCGCGCCGGCGACAACTACCGCAAAGCCTACGGCTGCGCGTTCTCGCACGACGGCGCGGAAACCGTGGTGGAACTCAAGGTGCCGGGCCTGATTACCTGCTGGGTCGGCGACGTCCTCGCGTCCCAGCTTGAGCGCATACCGCCGCCGCCCGACGGGGTCGAGGTGTATTCGAGCCCGACCCCTCAAGCGGCGCGTGACAGTTGCTTTGAGCTGCTGACCGCCCATCCCGCTCCGGTCCCGCCGGCCTCGCCACCGGCGCAGGCGATTCAAGGGCGCCTGTGGAGCGAGATGGTCTCGATTCCCGGCGGCCAGGTCCGCGTTTACCGCAACACCGACGCCGACGGCAAGACGGTCGTCGTGCAGCACGACGCGGCCGGTTCCGGGCGCACGGTGCAGGGACTGGCCGAGTCCCTGATCGGATCGCACCCGGTGCTCGCCGTGGAGCTGCCGGGGCACGCCGATTCGGACAACACCATCGGCGAGGGCGACGTAAGCGTCGCGGATTATCGCGAGGCATTGGCGCAGGTTCTGGACGCGCTGGGCCTTGAGCAGGTGAACGGTTACGGCGTCTGGGGCGGCGGGTCGGTGCTGCTCGACCTGGCCATCGAGAATCCCGGCCGGATAGGGCGGCTGATCATCACCGGACTGATCGATCACACCCCGGAGGAGCAGGCCGATCTGCTCGCGAATTACACGCCGGAGATCGTTCCCCAATGGCACGGCGGACACCTGCTGGAAGCGTGGCACATGATGCGCGACCAGGGCATCTACTTCCCCTGGTACGCGCGCACGGCGGAGTCGATGCTGCAAGGCGAGCCGTACCTGGATCCGGACATGGTGCACCGCCGCGTGGTCGAGGTGCTGCGTGCGCCGGTCATGTGGCGCAAGGCGTACCACGCGCACTTCAGGTATCGCGCCGGACAGCGCCTGGCGGATGCGGAAATTCCGGTATTGCTGGCCACGGCGGAGTGGGACGTGGCCCGCGATTTGAGCGAACGCCTCGCCGGCCGCCACACGCATTGCGACTCGCTGCTGTTGCCCGACAACCCGGCGCAATGGGGCGAGGCGGTCACGCCATTCCTGAAAGGAGCCGCAACATGAGCAGAGACTCGACCATTCAGCCCTTCAGCCCGGGCGACGTGTTCGTCGGCGCTACGCTTCTCAACGATCCGGAGGACGATCACGCCGGACCGGGACGCATCATCCAGTATGACGCCCGCCTGAACGAAAAGGGCGTGCTCTGGATCGACGACAGCACCCACCTGGTGGGCGGCCTGAAGTTCGATCCGGACGGGATCCTGTGGGCCTTTGACAGCAACGCCCACCTGGTGATTCGAGTGGGCCCCGACGGGCAGCGATTGCCGCACATGGAATTCGCCAAGCGCTCGTTCTCGAACGTGAACTTCGGCCCGGGCGGACAGATCTACCTGGCCGAACACATGGTCGGTTCGGAGATCCGCTATCCGCTCAAGACCGTTCTCACGCCGATGCCCGGCACCGACAGCCTGGGCGACGGCCACGTATTCGAATACGCGGCCGACGGCCGGCTGGTCGCGGAACACGCCACCGAAACGACCGGCGGCATGGGCGGATTTCTCGGGGTCACGCACTCCACGCTGGCGCCGGACGGCAGGACGCTCGTGTACGTATCCGAGACCGGCAAGCGGATCATGCGTTTCGACCTGGAGGATTCCCGGCAGCTGCCCGATGTGTTGAGTCTGCCGGAGGACGACCGCGCCGCCATGTGTTTCGCGGTGGGATACGCGCACGACGGCGCGCTGCTTCACATGCGCGGAAACGCGGTGGAGGTCCTGAGCGAGCAGGGCCAGAGGCTGCGGGAACTGCCCATGCCCGGATTCGGCTGGGCGTCGATGTGCGTATCGGCGGACGGCGAGCATGTGCTCGGCGGCAATTTCTTTACCGGCGAATGCGTGCGGATGAGCCTGGAATCGGGCGAGATCACGGCCAGCGCAAACGTGGGCGTGGAGCGCTCCCTTGCCGGAATCGCCGAGTTCGCCGGCGCCTGAACGGCGACGAAAAGACGGCAAGGCCCTCGCGGGAGATAGTGTAGGAGCAGGTCATGAGCATGATGGACCGGCATGTCGCGATTGCCGGCGGCGGAGCCGGGATAGGCGAGGCGCTTTGCCGGTCCTGCATCCGCCAGGGCGCGCAAGTGCTCGTGGTCGACAAGCTGGACGCCAGGAGCCTGGAGTTCGGTTACCAGCCCCTGGAAGACGCGGACGCCGGGCAGTTGCGTTACCGGCAGTGCGACGTCTCCCGCAGCGAACAGGTCGGGGAACTCACCGGGGAAGTGCAGGACTTCTTCGGTGGAAAAATCGACGTATTCATCAACTGCGTGGGCATCAGCATGCGCAGGTCCCTGCTCGAACTGGACGAAGAAGACTGGGACCGGGTCATGGACACCAACGTGAAGGGCGCGTTCCTGCTGGCTTCGGCGGTCGCGCCGATGATGAAGTCCGGCGGCGCGATGGTGTTCCTGTCCAGCGCCAGCGCCCTGCAGCCCGAGAGGATTGACGCATCCTATGCCCTGAGCAAGATGACCCTGAACCGGCTTGTGACCCTGCTGGCGGCGGAAGTCGCCGGGCGCGGAATTCGACTGAACGCCGTCTGCCCGGGACCCATCATGTCCGACCGGGTGATGGACGAACGCCTGATCGACCCCATCACTTCGGAGCACCGGACCGCCGAGGAGGTCAGGGAAGAAATCCTGAGCGAAATGCCGCTGGCGCGTTTCCACCAGACCATACCGCCGGTCGAGTCCGTCGTGGACGCGGTCAACTTCCTGATCAGCGACGAGGCCCGCTTCATCACCGGCGCCGTCCTGCCGGTGGACGCCGGCAAATCCCTATCGGGACTCTGAGGCGCTTCGATCCGCCGTCTTACGTGGCCGTCAGAAGGTCCAGGAGAGCTGAACCGTTACGAAACTGGCGCCTTCGCCGCTACCGCCTTTGCCTGTCGCGTAGTCGCTGTCGCGCCCCCACTCCACGGCAAGCGTAAACGGCTCGGCAAGTTGCAAGGAAACTATGGCAATCAGGCGCCGGGCGGGCAGTTCCAGCGCGAGCGCTTCCCGGGTCGCCTGGTAGCCGAGCGCCGCAGTGGCGTTCTTGCCGCCTGCTTCGAAGTCGTAGGCCGCTTCCAGCAGCCAGCTTGCCGGCTGGGCTCCGCGCCCGGCAAACTCCATTTCCCGGAAGGCGTAGGAATCGAGCGCGCCCACGTATTCCGCAATCAGCGTGGCGGCCCCGTAGCGCAGGGCGGCATGCGCCGACAGGCCGGCGATCCGGTCGGCGGGTCCTTCATTCGGCGTCGTATCCGCAAGCACGCCCAGCACGTTCGCGGAATAGCTCAAATCGCTGGTGAGCGCCAGGTTCAGGGCCAGGCCGGTTTGCTCGCGCTCGGACGAAAAGGAAACGGCCGCTCCATAGCCGGCGACGCCGCTGTCCGATTCGAGATCGTCGTTCTTGCCGAAGCCGAACAGAGTCGTCGTTAGCCCGCCGGAACTCCACCCAAGGCTAACGGAAATCTCGTTGGTCTCGCCGAGCTCAAGCGTCAGCGGTTCCGAAAACATGCGCGTGTCGAAAACGCCGAACGGAAGAAACTGCTGGCCTGCGGAAACAGACCACGGTCCTTCCGGGGGGCCGAAGCTGAGGGTTGCGGTCTCCAGGAAGGTCGCTTCGCTGCCGGGCACATTCACCCTGTCGCCCAGGTCCGTGTGTTCGTAGAGGAAACCGGCCTCGACCGCAACCCAGTCGGCGATCGTCGCCGCCAGGCTCAAACCGACCTCCGATATGCCGGTATTGCTATATCCGTCCTCGTTTTCCGGGCGCGTATGCACCGAGTCCAGGTCGACATGACCCCCGATTTCCAGCCATTCCTCGCCAGCTTGTTCGTCTTCCCGGGCGGCCGTGTCGCCCGCTGCTTCCGCGCCCTGGGCAGCGCCGTGACAAAGCAGCAATCCAAGGCAGGCCAGAACAGGGTGTTTCAACTTCGTCGCCTCCGCGTAAAGCGCGGTACCGTACCACGCCGGCTGCGTGCTGCTGAATCAAGGCCGAATGTTCAAGGCGCACTCGACCGAAGTCCTCAATCGGAATCGGCGGGGCAGGGGATAAAATTCGCGCTCCGATTGGAAGCTTGCCGGGAGAAAGGCGGATGGCGATACGCATGCGGGACGTGGAATACACCCACGGGGACGAGGTTTTCGAGGCGCGGATGTACTGGGACGACGCGCGCGGACCAGCGCCGGCGGTGGCGGTGGCGCATGCCTGGAGCGGGCGCGCCGAGCACGAATGCGAGGCGGCGGAGAAGCTGGCCGGCGAAGGCTTCGTGGGGATTGCGCTGGACGTGTACGGCAAGGGCGTTCGCGGCCAGAGCGTGGAAGAAAACATGGCGCTGATGAACCCGCTGATCGAGGACCGGGCGCTTCTGCAGGCCCGCCTTCTTGCCGGGCTGGAGTGCGCCGCGGCGCAGCCGGAGGTGGACGGCGGGAACATGGCCGCGATCGGCTACTGTTTCGGCGGCCTGTGCGTGCTGGACCTGGCGCGCGTCGGCGCCCCCGTGAAAGGCGTGGTCAGCCTGCACGGCCTGTTCAACCCGCCGGGGAACACGGAGGGCGATTCGATCAGCTCCAGGGTGCTGGTGCTGCACGGCTGGGCCGATCCGATGGTTCCGCCGGACACGGTGGTCGGACTGGCGACCGAAATGACCGAAGCCGGGGCGGACTGGCAGATTCACGCCTACGGCCACGCACTGCACGGCTTCACGCACGATTCGCCGGCACTCGCGCCGGGAATAGGCTACAGCGAATCGGCGGACCGGCGGTCGTGGCAGTCGGTGCTGAACTTCATGGCGGAACTGTTTGGTTGAGGGCGGGACGCCCGCGTTCCCATGGCTTCGTATTCGACCAACGAGTTCAAGAACGGGCTCAAGGTGATGCTGGGCGACGAGCCCTGCGCGATCCTCGGGACCGAGTTCGTCAAGCCCGGCAAGGGCCAGGCGTTTACCCGCGTCAAGCTCCGTTACCTCCGCACCGGCCGCGTGATCGAACGCAACTTTCGTTCCGGCGAATCGATTCCTGCCGCCGACGTGGTCGACCGGGAAATGGATTATCTCTACAGCACCGGGGACGAATGGGTATTCATGGACCTGGAGACGTACGAGCAGTACGAAGCGAACGAAGCAGCCATGGGCGGCTGCGAACGCTGGCTGGTGGATCAGAGCCGCTGCCGCGTCACCCTTTTCAACGGTGCGCCGCTGACGGTCACGCCGCCGAATTTCGTCGAGCTGAAGGTCACGCAGTCCGATCCCGGAATGAAGGGCGACACCGCAACCGGGGGCGTAAAGCCGGCGACCCTGGAGACCGGGGCCGTCGTTCGCGTGCCGCTGTTCGTGGAAGAAGGCGCGGTCATCAAGGTGGACACGCGCACCGGGGAATACATCGGCCGCGCCTGACCGCCCGTGGCAGAACTCCGGGACGCGGGTCAGATTTCGACGGGTAACCGTTGCCCCAGCGCCTGGCCGCAGCGGACTTCTTCCACGGGTTGGCGCACCGGCAACCAGGCAAGCAGGTCCCGCGTCGCCACGAGCACGACCGTGGAACCGAGATTGAAGTGTGCGAGGTAGTCGCCGCGTTCGCACTTGGCGCCGCGCGGGCCGGGAAACCGCCAGCGCGTCGGCACCGGCGGAATGCTCGCGTCGGTGCGGATATCGAACGCGGTGCTGATGGAGCCGACGTTGAGCGCGCCGACCATGACCACGCAGAATTTCCCGCTGCCGGTGTCGAAATGCAGTGCCGCCCGCTCGTTGGTCGCCAGCACCGCGGGCGCCGCATCGATGATTGCCGGGTTGACCGACAGCCGCCTTCCGGGCAGGTACACGACTTCGCGCAGCTGGCCGGCAAGAGGCATGCGCACCCGGTGATAATCCGACGGCCGCAGGTAGATGACCGCCACATGACCGTCCTCGTAAGGCGCGGCGCAACGCGCGCCGCCCAGCAACTCCTCGATGGAATAGCCGGCTCCCTTGGCCTGCAGGTGTGACGTGCCGTTGACCTCTCCGATCCGCGTCAACAATCCGTCGGCTGGACTCACGACGCATTCCTCGCCGTTTTCCGGAATTCGGGCGCCGTCCCTGAGTTCGCGCGAGAAGAACTCGGCAAGGCTGGCATATCCCCGGGGCACGGGCCTGGCGGCCTCCTCCCTGTCGATGGAAAAGAGCCAGGCGAAAATACGAATCAGCACGCCCCCCGGCCCCCTGAACCGCGAAACGCGCGCCGCCAGGCGGCTGAGCGTCAGCAGCGGCAGAATGAAGTGCAGGCGTACAAGCAGTCGGGCAAGCAAAGTCGGTCGCCTCGGGCGGGCCGTTCGATTGTAGCCTTGGCGCGCAAATACCCCTCCCGTATTTTGTTGTTCGACTATGCGCTTTTGTGACCTTGTCGATGAGTTGGCCGCCCGCCGGGGGGGCGGGCGGGTCCATTTCGGCCACGGCATGGGCGGCGCTGAGGAAGAGGCCCTGGCGCTCGCGAATTTCGTTAGCCGGTCGGGCCTGTGGCAGCGCCGTTCCCTGCTCGGACGGCGCATGTCGGCGGCCGTGCAGGCGCGGGCGCGGACAATCGCCCTTGCGCGCGTGTCGCGCCGTCTGCCGCTGGCCTACCTGACCCGCGAAGCCTGGTTTGCCGGGATGCGCTTTTACGTCGACAAGCGCGTCTGCATTCCGCGCTCGCCGCTGGCCGAACTGATCGAGGCGGGTTTCGCGCCCTGGCTGAACCCGAGTCGAGCGCCCCGGATCATCGATCTCTGCACCGGTTCAGGCTGCATCGCCGCTGCCTGCGCGTTCGCCTTCCCCGATGCCGAAATCGTGGCGACCGACCTGTCGCCGGCCGCCTTGTCCGTGGCCGAGCGCAATGTGCGCCGGCTTGGCCTGGCGGGCCGCGTCGAACTTCGCAGGGGAGACCTTTTCGCCGGCGCGCAGGGGAAATTCGATCTCATCGTCGCCAATCCTCCCTATGTGCCTGACGGCGCGTGCGTTTCCCTGCCGCGCGAATACCGTCATGAACCGCGAATGGCGCTGGCGGCCGGCGCCGACGGGTTGGCCATAGCGTCCCGCATCCTCGAGGAAGCGCCCCGCTACCTTGCCGAGGGCGGGCTGCTGGCGCTGGAGGTCGGCGAGGCGGCGGGCGATCTTGCGGCCTCGCACCCGGAACTGCCGTTCCTGTGGCCTTCGCTGGAACGGGGCGGCGAGGGCGTGCTGCTGCTCCGAGCCTAGGGTTATTCCGGGGGTGGTTTCTTGAGCAGCTTGGCGAGCAGCCGGGCGATTTCCAGGCGCATCACCCGCCGATCCATGATCATGTCCAGCGCGCCATGCTCCAGAAGGAACTCGGCGCGCTGAAATCCTTCAGGGAGGTCTTCGCGGACCGTCTGCTTGATCACGCGCGGGCCGGCAAATCCGATCAGCGCGCCGGGCTCGGCGATCACGATATCGCCCTGCATCGCCAGACTTGCGGACACACCGCCCATCGTGGGGTTGGTGAGAATCGAAATATAGGGGAGGCCGGCCTGGGCGAGCGTATGCAGCGTGGCGGTCACCTTGGACAGTTGCATCAGCGAGAAAAGCGCCTCTTGCATGCGCGCCCCCCCCGAGGCGGAAAAGTTGACCAGCGGCATGCGATGTTCGCGGCAATAGCTTGCGGCGCGGACGAACTTTTCCCCCACCACCGAGCCCATGGAACCGCCCATGAAACCGAACTCGAACGCGCTGGCCACGAGCGGCTGCCCGTGCAGCTTGCCGGTCATGGTCACCAGGGCTTCAAGCTCGCCGCTGTTGTCTCGTGCCTGCGCGACCCGGTCCGGGTAACGCTTGGTGTCTCTGAACTTCAGCGGGTCCCTGGGCTGAAGCCGGGGGGAAAGCTCTCTGGCCGAGTCGCTGTCGAGGAACAACTCAAGCCTTCGCCTGGCCCCCAGACGCATATGATGCTCGCACTTGGGGCACACGTGCTGAGTTCGCTCCAACTCGGTTCGGTACAACTGTGCTCCGCAGTTATCGCACTTGACCCAGACGCCTTCCGGCACGGTCTTCTTCGGCCGTCGCGTCGTGATCCGCGACGGCATTAATCTCCGCAGCCAGGAAATCGCCATAAGACTTTGATTTTAGCCTAAATGTCTTCCGGAATCGGGAGAAGCCTTTCGAGGCCAACCCGGCTGCGTTCAGGCAGCAGGTCCGGCGGATAGTCGATCCGTTGAAGGTACAGGCCCTGGGAAGGCGCGGCCGGACCCGCGACCTCCCGGCTGCGCGCCTCGAGAATCCCGGCAATCCAGGCGGCCGCCTCGCGGCCGCGCCCGACGAGCGCCAGCGAGCCGGCGATGTTCCTCACCATGCGCTGCAGGAAGCCGTTTGCCCGGCAAATGATCCATACGCGTTGCCCGCTGCGGCGCACCCGGATGTCCATGACCCTGCGCACCGGCGAGCGCGCCTGGCAATCGGCGGCCCGAAACGAGCTGAAGTCGTGCTCGCCGGCCAGCGCCTGCGCCGCGCGGTTCATCGCCTCATCGTCGAGCGGGTCTCGGATAAGCCAGGCGCGATTGCGCTCCAGCGCCGAGCGCACGCTGCGGTTCAGGATCAGGTAGGCGTAGGTGCGCGAGAGCGCCGAGTGGCGCGCATGGAAATCGCCCGGCACTTCCCGAACCCAGAGCAGGTTGACGTCGTCGGGCAGATAGGTATTGGCGCCGAACAGCCAGTCGCGCGGGCTCCGCCGAGCGCTGGTCTCGAAATGCGCGACCTGCTCGATGGCGTGAACTCCGGCGTCGGTTCGCCCGGCGCCCATGCACCGCAGCTCTTCGTCCGCCACCCGGCTGAGCGCCCGGTTGACGGCATCCTGAACGTTCGTGCTGCCGCTTTGCGACTGCCAGCCGTGGAAGCCGCTGCCGTCGTATTCCACTCCCAGGGCGAGCCGTGCGCGGGTCATGCGCTTTCGGGATTTTTCGGCTCGAGCCTTTGACGCATCCGCCGCAGCGCCTCGGCTAGTTCCGCGGCGTTCTCGCCCTCGCGGGCTTCGACGATATGGGCGAGCACCTCGAGCGCATCGGCTTCGCGGCCCATTTCTTCCAGCGCCCGCGCCAGGTCCATGTAGTTCTCGGGATCGAGTTCGCTCATGGCGTCCGCCAGGGCGGCGTCGGGGCCTACCTCGATTTCGTCGTCGTCCCCCTCGGGCTTTCCTGCTTCCGCCTTGCCGTCATCCCCATCCCGCGAAGCTTCATCGTTCTTCTTCGAACCGGCGCCGGAGAATTTCCGCACCAGGCGCTGCGGGCCAAAGATGATCCCCGACAGAACCGAAAAGACCAGCGCGGCGGTAAGCAGCGGCACGCCCCAGAGGCTCCACGGAGAGAACAGTCCTTCCTGCGGAACCACAGGCGAGATCAGGAGCGCAATGAACAGCGAAACGGCCAGTATCGCGATTCTGCGTTTCATCCCCGGGCCTAACCCGATGTGTCGTCGCGAATCAGGAGCTCCGCGATCTGAACGGCGTTGAGCGCGGCCCCCTTGCGCACGTTGTCCGCCACAACCCAGAAACTGAGGCCCTGTTCATGCGAAATGTCCTCGCGCACGCGGCCCACGAACACGGCGTCCGATCGGCTGGCGTCGATCCCGGGAGTCGGATAGCCGCCGGCCCGGTCCTGGCTCATGACGACCACCCCGCGGGCGGCCCGAAACAGCCGGAGCGCTTCCTCGACCGCGACCTTGCGCTTCAACTCCACGCTGACGGCCTCGGAATGTCCGAAGAAGACGGGCACGCGCACGGCCGTGGCGCTGATCCGCAGTTCTTCGTCGTCCAGGATCTTGCGCGTCTCCCAGACCATCTTCATTTCTTCCTTCGTGTAGCCGTTGGCCTGAAAATCGTCGATGTGCGGCACGGCGTTGAAGGCCGCGCTTGGCGCCGACATCGCGGGAAGCTGCCCCCCGTTGGCGGGCGGTTCCGCCTCCTCGGCGTCGGCAGGCTCTTCCGGGCGGCCCTTGCCGGCCATCATGTTGGCAGTGTGCCGGACCAGGTCCTCCATCGCCCGGCGCCCGGCGCCCGAAACCGCCTGGTAGGTGGCCACGCTGATCCGCTGGATGCCGATGGCGTCGTACAGGGGTTTCAGCGCAACGACAAGCTGGATCGTGGAGCAATTCGGATTGGCCACGATGCCGCGCTCTCGGCATTCGGCCAGCGCCGACGGATTCACCTCGGGCACAACCAGCGGCACGTCGTCGTCATAGCGGAACGCCGACGAGTTGTCGATCACGATCGCTCCCTGGGCGGCGGCGCGCGGCGCATGCTCGATCGCGGTTCCGGCGCCGGCCGAGAACAGTGCGAAGTGCATGCCGGAGAAGTCGAAGTCGTTCAGCGCCTCAACCGCAACCTGGCGTTCGCCGAATTCCACGGTCTTGCCGACCGACCGTTCGCTGGCGACCGCGTGCAGCCGGTCCACCGGAAACTCGCGCTGCGCGAGGATCTGCATCATGGTCTCGCCCACCAGCCCTGTGGCGCCGACCACAGCGACGTTGTAGCCGTTCATGTCAGCCTCCCGCGGTCCGCGCCGCGGCGGCCGGACGAGTGCTCGCGGCAGCCGAGGACGCCTGCCGGTCGACGTCGCCGCACTGCGCGCGGTCGCGAAGGTAATGGTCCAGCAGCGTGATCGCCAGCATCGCTTCCGCGATCGGGGTTGCGCGCAACCCCACGCAGGGATCGTGCCGCCCGCCGGTGCTGATCTCGGTGGCCGTGCCGCCGCGGGTAACCGTGGCGCCCTTCTTGCGGATGCTGGAAGTGGGCTTCATCGCGATGCTCACCAGCAGGTCCTGTCCGGACGAAATGCCGCCCAGCGTGCCCCCGGCGTCGTTCTTGACGAAGCCGCCGGGCGCGATCTCGTCGCGATGCTCCGAGCCGCGTTGTTCCACGGCCGCGAAGCCGGCGCCGAATTCCACGCCCTTGACCGCGTTGATGCTCATCAGCGCGTGCGCGATCACGGCCTCGAGCTTGTCGAACACGGGTTCGCCGAGCCCGGGCGGCACTCCGCGGGCGCACACGTTGATGCGCGCGCCGATCGAGTCGCCCGCCAGCCTCAGTTCGTCCATGAATGACTCCAGTTCCTTCAGCCGGGCGGGGTCGCCGCAGAAGAACGGATTGTCGTTGATGATCTCGGGATTCGGGCACTCCAGCCGGATCGGTCCGAGTTGCGCCACGTAGCCGAAAATCGTGATGCCCGCTCGCTCGCTCAAGTACTTGCGGGCAATCGCTCCGCCGGCGACCCGCATGGCCGTCTCGCGGGCCGAGGCGCGTCCCCCTCCGCGGTAGTCGCGGATGCCGTACTTCTGCTGGTAGCTGAAATCGGCGTGACCGGGACGGAACTTGTCCTTGATGGCGGAGTAGTCGCGGGGCCGCTGATCGGTGTTCTCGATCATCAGCCCGATCGGCGTGCCGGTGGTCACGCCCTCGAAGACCCCCGACAGGATCCGCACCTGGTCCGCCTCCTTGCGTTGCGAAGTATGGCGCGAGCGCCCGGGACGCCGCCGGTCCAGGTCCACCTGTATGTCCGCCTCGCACAATTCCATGCCGGGCGGGCAGCCGTCCACGATGGCGCCCAGCGCCGGGCCGTGGCTTTCGCCGTAAGTCGTGACGCTGAACAGGCGTCCTATGGTGTTGCCGGACATGCCGTAATTCGCGGGCGGTGGCAGAAACCGAATATTTTACGCTCGCACTCCCAAGCCCCCGCATATAATTCATGGCAATGCAATCACCGGTGCTTGAGCGGCTGGTGGGCGGAGCGGTCCTGGCGGGCTTGCTCCTGTTGCTGGCCTTGGCAATCGGCCCGCGGGAAGGGGTTCGCATGCCGGACGAAGAGGGCTCTGAGCGCCCTGTGGCCCAAGTCGCACCTCAATCCGCCCAACCGGCTAATGACGCCGTGCCGGACGAATCCCGCCGGGAACCCGGTCCGCGCACCGTCGCCCAGTGGGTGGCCCCGGGGTCGGTGCCCCACGCGCCGCAGCCCGCCAGGGCTTCCGTCCCGAGCGGAGGGCGGGACGCCCTCCCTCCCAGGTCGCCGGAAACGAGCGAACGGGGCACGCCCTCGCCGAGCTCCAGCGAAGTTGCGGAAACGCCCGCGGCTGCGGCCGGGCCTGAGTGGGCCGTGCAGCTCGGCAGTTTTTCCTCGCGCGCGAATGCCGATGCGCTCTCCGAATGGTGCCGGGAACAGGGATATGGCGTGAAGGTAATGACCGGGCAGGACGGCGGAAGGACCTTGCACCGGGTGCGCGTGGGTCCCTATGCCTCCAGGGACGCCGCCAATTCGGCGGTCGCCGAACTGGCGCTTCTCGGGCGTAGAGGTTTTATCTCGGATTGGGAGAACGTGGCGCCGTGACCCTGTTCGACTGGATCGTCCTGGTGATTTTTCTTTCCGCGGCCTGGCTTGGAATGAAACGCGGTTTCCTGTCCGCCGCCCTGAGCCTTGCGACCTGGGTTGCGGGCGTGTTTCTCGCCTTTGCCTTCGGCGACATTGTCGTGGCCACGCTGCTGTCCGGGTGGCCGGCGAAGATCGAGGTCTGGCTGGCGAACAATCCGCTCGCCGACGCGATTTTTCGCGGTCCGTCGGTCGCCGAGTCCGTGGCCCTTTGGGCGGCCAGGCTGGGCGTGCTCGTGGTCGTGCTCGTGATCGGCTCGACCCTGGCGGGGCTGGTTTCCCGGGCCGTCGAAAACAGCGTGCTGGCTTCCGCGAATCGCGCCTTGGGCGTATTATTGGGCGCAGCCAAAGGCTGGCTGATTGCAGGTGGACTTCTGCTCTTGTGCATACACGTGGGGCCCGAGACCTGGGTGCAGGGTTCGATGAGCCTGCCTTTCCTTGAACCGGTCAGCGACGCCCTGAGCCTGCTGCTCAAGGCACTGGGTGGCCGCTGATGTGCGGGATCGTCGGCCTGATGGGTCACGGCGCGGCGGCGCCGGAAATCTACGACGCGCTCATCATGCTCCAGCACCGCGGCCAGGACGCCGCCGGCATCCTGACCGACGACGAAGGCATGTGCCGCAAGCGCCGCGCCCGCGGACTCGTGCGCGAGACATTCCGCACCCGCCACATGCAGAACCTGCGGGGCTCGGCCGGCCTGGGCCATGTGCGCTATCCGACCGCCGGGTCCGACAAGAACTCCGAAACCCAGCCGTTCTTCGTCAACAGCCCGTACGGGATCGCCCTGGCGCACAACGGCAATCTGACCAACGCGCATGAGCTGGCCGGCGAGATGCGCCAGCGCGACCGCCGCTATCTCAATACCGATTCCGACAGCGAATTGCTGCTTAACGTGTTCGCCCACGAGCTCCTGCGCACCTCGCGCCGGACGATGGACGCCGATGCCGTGTTCCGCGCGGTGCGCGGCGTGCACAAGCGCTGCAAGGGCGCCTACTCGGTCGTCTGCATGATCCTGGGCTTCGGGCTGGTCGCTTTCCGCGATCCCTACGGCATCCGGCCGATGGTCGTCGGGCGGCGGGAGAACAAGAAGGGGCCGGAATACCTGGTGGCTTCGGAAAGCGTCGCGCTGCAGCAGCTCGGCTTCGAACTGGAGCGGGACGTGATGCCGGGCGAGGCCTGGGTCTTTCCCTACGGCGAGGAAGCGGTGACCCGCCAGTGCGCGGCCCGCACGCAATACACGCCCTGCATCTTCGAATACGTCTATTTCGCCCGCCCGGATTCGCTCATGGACAAGATTTCGGTGCACAAGGCGCGCCTGCGAATGGGCGAGCGCCTGGTGGAGAAGATCCAGCGCGAGCACGACACCAGCGACGTGGACGTCGTGATTCCGATTCCGGACACCAGCCGCACCAGCGCCATGGAAGTCGCGAACCGCCTGAACGTCAAGTACCGCGAGGGCTTCATCAAGAACCGCTATATCGGCCGCACGTTCATCATGCCCGGCCAGGACGAGCGCAAGCGCTCTGTTCGCCAGAAGCTCAATCCCATCAACCTGGAATTTCGCGGCAAGAACGTGTTGCTGGTGGACGATTCCATCGTGCGCGGCACCACCTCGCGGCAGATCGTCGAGATGTCCCGCGAGGCGGGCGCCCGGAAGGTGTACTTCGCCTCGGCCGCCCCGCCGGTCCGCTACCAGAACGTTTACGGGATCGACATGCCGGCGTCGGATGAGCTGATCGCGGCCAAACGCACGGTGGAGGAAGTCGAGGAAAGAATCGGCGCCGACTGGCTGGTTTACCAGGACCTGGGCGATCTGATCTCCGCGGTCAATTTCCGGCGTTCGGAGATCACGGGTTTCGACGTGTCCTGCTTCAACGGCCAGTACGTGACCGGCGGCGTGGACCGCAAGCTGCTTCGCCGGGTCGCCAGGGAGCGCGCGGACAAGATGCGTGCCAGCCGCAAGTCGCGCAAGCGGCGAGCCAGGAAGGCCGCGCGGGTGGCCGCCGCCGAACCGGTGGCCGCCGCTCAGCCACCCAAGATGGCCGAGCTGCCCGCCCTCGAAGTCGAAAGCGGCTAGAGGTCGAACGCCTCCAGCCGGAACTCCTGCCCGTCGTGTTCCAGCGCCCAGCCGCGCTCGAACCAGTCGCCCAGAACGAGCCGCGTGGCGGCTCCGTCGTCCAGTTCGAATTCGTGCACGTCGGGACGGTGCGTGTGGCCGTGAATGAACCGCCGCACTCCGTTCGCACGCATCGCGTCGGCCACCGCGCTTGCATTGACGTCCATGATCGCCATCGGCTTGCCGCCGGTTGAAATGCGGCTGGCGTCACGCGCCTGGGCGGCCAGCGCACGCCGCGCGGCCAGCGGCAGGGCCAGGAACTGCGCCTGCCAGGCCGGATCGCGGACCATGGCGCGAAACTCCTGGTAGTCGTGATCGTCGGTGCACAGGCTGTCGCCGTGCATCAGCAACACGTTTTCTCCGCCCAGGTTCACGATGCTGGTTTCCGGAAGCAGCGTCACGCCCGTTCGGCCGCAAAACTCGTCCCCGACCAGGAAGTCCCGGTTGCCGTGCACGAACCACGCCGGGACCCCGCCTGAAGTCAGTTCAGCCAGCGCGTCCATGATCGCGCCGGCGTGGGGATCGTCGTCGTCATCCCCTACCCAGGCCTCGAACAGATCGCCCAGGATATAGAGCGCCTCGGCTTCGGCGGCGCGATGCTTCAGGAATTCGCGAAAGGCTTGGGTAGCGGCGGGTCGGGTGGCGTCCAGGTGGAGATCGGAGATGAAAAGGGTGCTCATTCAGTCACGCGCAGAACCCGTTCGATGATCACCGGCGCCGCCGGCACGTCGCGATCGAATGAGCCGCCCGGACCGGTGGCCCTTTTGCCGATCTCGTCCACTACGTCCATGCCGCTGACGACCTGGCCGAACACGGCATATCCCCAGCGCCCCGGGCGCGGATTCAGCGCCACGTTGTCCTGAAGATTGATGTAGAACTGGTTTTTCGCCGAATGCGGATCGCCGGTGCGCGCCATGGCGATGGTGCCGCGCAAATTGGAGCGGCCGTTGCCGGACTCGTTGGGCAGTGTTTCGTCGATCATGCGCTCCTGGAAATCGACCGACCATCCGCCGCCCTGGATCACGAAGTCCTGGATCACGCGATGGAAGATCGTGCCTTCATAGAAGCGGCTGCCGGTCAGAAGCAGGAATTGCTTTACCGTCAGCGGGGCGTCTTCGGCGAACAGTTCCAGCGTGAAGGCGCCCGCTGTCGTTTCCACCCGCACCCGTGGAAACGGGTCCATTTCCGCCTCCGTTTCGGCCGGTTCCTGCGCGACAGCAGCGCCGGCGCCCAGCGCCAGCACGCAAAGCGCCGCGACCCACACCCGGGAGGTTTGAATTCTCGTATGTCTCATTTCGGTTTTTCCTGCGAATTAGTCGTGTTGTAAATGGCGGCATCCAGCGTGTTCTGCAACAGCATGGCGACGGTCATAGGCCCCACTCCGCCCGGCACCGGCGCAATCCAGGCCGCACGCTTGCGCGCCTCCTCGAATTCTACGTCGCCGCGCAGCTTCCCGTCGCTCATTCTCGTTATGCCAATGTCCAGCACGACGGCGCCCTCGCGTATCCAGGCGCCCGGAATGAGCGCCGGCTTGCCCACCGCGCTGCAGAGGATTTCCGCCTGCCGGACATGCTGCTCAAGGTTGGTCGTGAACCGGTGACAGACCGTGACCGTTGCGCCGGCCAGCAGCAGCTCCAGCGCCAGCGGGCGCCCCACCAGGTTCGACGCGCCGATCACCACGCAGTGCTTCCCCTTCGGATTGACGCCGATCTTTTCCAGCATGCGGATCACTCCGACCGCGGTGCAGGGCCGCAGCCTTGGCGTGCGTAGCGCCAGCAGTCCGAAGGTCAGCGGGTGAAATCCGTCCACGTCCTTGCCCGGGTCGATGCGGTGGATGACGTTAAGCGAGTTGATGCGCTCGGGCAGGGGTAACTGCACCAGAATGCCGTCCACGTTCGGGTCCCCGTTGAATTCGTCGATCAGGGCCAGCAGGGTCGGCTCGTCCGTGTCCGCCGGGAGGTTGTGATCCAGCGACGCGATACCGGCGGAGGCGCAGGCCCGCCGCTTGTTCCGAACGTAAACCTGCGAGGCCGGGTCCGCCCCCACCAGCACCGTGGCCAGCGCCGGCGCCCGGTGGCCTTCGGCGAGCCGCTCTTCGACCGTCTGCCGGATTTCCTCACGGATTCCAGACGCTATCGCCTTGCCGTCAATCAGTTGCGCGGTCATCAGGATCCGCTTGGCCGTGAACAGACGGGATTTTACCGACTGTATTACGTGCTCACCAGCACGACCGGCAGCACGACCGGGCACTTCGATTCCGCCCCGTTGTCTGTCTTCCTCTCGTGTGAGGCGCCATCCTGGCTCGATTCTCGCTGTCCCTGCTCCAACGCTCCCTCGAGAGGAAGACAGACAACGGGGCTACGGTCGGCGCGTTCAGGTGACGGCGGCCCGCAAGGTTGCTATCATCCGGGGCTGCTTCAGCGGCCTTCAGGGTGCCGCATCCGGGAGAGGAAACCATGCGATTTTCGATCATTCTCTGGGCCATGGTGCAGGCATTGCGGTTCACGAGGCTCCGCTACGCCGAGTTCAGGGAGCGCCTGAAGGAAAGAAACGTCATCGCGCAGTTCAAGCTGCAGAACAATTCCGCCGGGCGCTGGGTCCAGATCGAAAACGGCAGGATCCGCTCAGGCAAGGGCATACACGAGAACCCCGACTTTGCCGTGGTCTTCAAGAACAGGGCGATCGCCGAAGAATTCCTGACGCCTCCGTTCGACCAGCTCGTGCGCGTGGACGCCGCCAAGAACTTCAAGCTGACCGTGCAGGGATCGGACGAGGCGTCGGTGTGGTTCATGATCACGCTGAACCGCATGCAGTCCATCCGCTGGAAGATCGGCACCGACATGGGCAACGGCGTGACCCGCTTCACCAACGGCACCAACGGCGGCCCGATCTTCGTCTATGTCAAGGAAGGCAAGATCATCCGCATTACCCCCGTGGAATTCGACAAGGAAGATGCGCCTTCGTGGACCATCAAGGCGCGGGGCAAGGAATTCACGCCGCCGCGACACACCACGCTGGCCGCGCACGGCCTGTGCCAGAAGTCCATGGTCTATTCGAAAAACCGGATCCTCCATCCCATGAAGCGGGTGGACTTCGATGTCGATGGCGAGCGCAACATCCAGAACCGCGGCAAGTCGGAGTTCGTGCGCATCAGCTGGGACGAGGCGCTGGACATCGTGGTCAAGGAGATCAAGCGCTCCAAGGCGCATGGACCGGGCGCGGTGCTGGTCACGCACGGCTCGCACCACCAGTGGGGCAACCTCGGACACTACCTGAGCGCCTTCAACCGCTTCTGGAATCTGCTCGGCTGTTCCAAGCTGCACAACAATCCCGATAGCTGGGAGGGCTGGTACTGGGGCGCCATGCACCACTGGGGCAACAGCCTGCGGCTGGGCACGCCGGAGTTCTACGGCACCGTGGAGGACTGCCTCAAGGAAGCGGAACTGATGGTGTTCTGGTCGAGCGATCCGGACGCCAGCTACGGCTACGAGGGCACTGTCCGGCGCGAGTGGGCCAGGGAGCTGGGCATACCCATGGTCCATATCGACCCGTTCCTGAACCACACGGCCGCGCACCTGGGCGGCAAGTGGATCTCGCCCAAGCCGGGCACCGATTCCGCGCTGGCGCAGGCGCTCTGTTACGTCTGGATCACCGAGGACCTCTACGACAAGGAATTCGTCGACAAGCGCACGACGGGCTTCGACGGATGGAAGGCCTACATCCTCGGCGAGTCCGACGGCACGCCGAAGACCCCCGAATGGCAGGAAGGGGAGACAAGGGTGCCCGCGCGCGAGGTCCGGGCGCTGGCCCGGCAATGGGGCAGCAAGAAGACCTATCTCGGCGCCGGCGGCTGGGGCTGCGGCCTGGGCGGCGCCGGACGCGGCCCCATGGGCATCCAGTGGGCGCGGATGATGACCATACTGGGCGCGATGCAGGGCTTCGGCCGGGCGGGCGTGAACTTCGGCAACCTCCAGTTCGGGGCCCCACTGGATTTCTCGTTCTACTTCCCCGGCTACGCGGAAGGCAGCATGTCGGGCGAACTGACCTACAGCGCCAACGCGGCCAACAACTACCAGCGCATGCCGCACGTCGTGACCATGAATTCGTCGCGTCAGAACATTCCCAAGATCCGTCTACCCGAGGCGATCATGGAAGGCAGCGCGATGGGCTTTCTGACGGACGTGTCGTCCGTGCGCGGCCAGTTCCTGCGCTTCGGCTATCCGGCGCCCGGTCACGCCAAGATCCAGATGATGTACAAGTACGGCAGCCCCAACTTCGGCACGATGGTCGATTCCAACCGCTGGGTGCAGATGTACCAGTCGGAGAACCTGCCGTTCGTCGTCAACCAGTCGATCTGGTGGGAGGGCGAGACGCCCTACTCGGACGTCATCCTGCCCGCCTGCACCGTGTTCGAGCGCTGGGACATCGGCGAGTACTACAACGTGGGCGCGGGCTACGTGCACCACATGTTCTCAATGGTCAATCACCGCGTGGTGTCGCTGCAGCACAAGTGCATCGAGCCGCTTGGCGAGTCGAAGTCCGACTACGACATCTTCCTGGCGGTGATCGAACGCCTGGGGCTGGGCGCGATGTACTCGGAAGGCGGCAATACCGAACTGGACTGGTGCAAGCGCGTGTTCGATTCATCCGACGTGGCCAAGCACACCACCTGGAAGGAGTTCCTGAAGAAGGGCTATTTCGTCGTGCCCGCGGACCCGGCGGACGCGCGCGCTCCCACCGCCAACCGCTGGTACTACGAGGGCCGGAAGAAGGACACGCCCGAGCCCTATCCGCTGCCGGCGGATTACGTGGGCGAGTTCGGCGAAGGACTGCAGACGACGTCGGGCAAGTTCGAGTTCCTGCCCGATACACTGAACCAGATCGACGACCCGGCGCGGCCACCGCTCAACAAGTACCAGAAGAGCTACGAGAACGCCGAGGCCGAACCGGCCCTGGCGGACTTTCCGCTGCAACTGCTGACGCCGCACACGCGCTACCCGTTCCACATCATGGGCGACGACGAGGGCTGCACGCTGCAGGACATCCGCGAGCACCGCGTCACGGTGAACGGCCATTCCTACCTGGTGGCGCGCGTCAACCGCCAGGACGCTGAAGAACGAGGGGTCAGGGACGACGACCTGATACGCCTCTGGAACCTCAGGGGCTCGGTGGTCTGCGCCGCCCAGGTGACGGACCGGCTGCGGCCGGGCGTGGTCAGCGCCTGCACCGGGTCGGCCCAGTACCGGCCCGTCGGGGAGCCCGGCAACTCGACCGATCTGGGCGGCTGCGTGAACATGCTCAATCCCAAGAAGACCATCACCGAGCAGGCCAGCGGGATGGCGCCCAACACGTCGCTGATCCAGTTCGAGAAATGGACCGGCGTCGATACCTGGCAGCGGGCGGAGGCGGCGTGATGGCGAAGAAATGGAACATGATCGTCGATATCGAGCGCTGCGATAACTGCCGCAACTGCTTCTTGGCCACGAAGGACGAGCACATCGGCAACGAGTTCCCCGGCTATTCGGCGCCGCAGCCGGACCGCGGGCACAGTTGGGTGGACATCAAGCGCCACGAGCGCGGCGCTTGGCCGGCGGTCGAGGCGCACTTCATGCCGGTGATGTGCAACCACTGCGACGACGCACCCTGCATGAAGGCCGCGAAGAACGGCGCCATCACCAAGCGCTCCGACGGCATCGTGCTCATCGATCCGGTCAAGTCCAAAGGGCAGAAGGAAATCGTGGACGCCTGCCCGTACGGCGCGATCTACTGGAACGAGGAGGAGCAAGTGCCGCAGTCCTGGTTCTTCGACGCGCACCTGCTCGACGGGGGCTGGGACAAGACCCGCCTGGAGCAGGCCTGCCCCACCAACGTGTTCCGCTCGCTCAAGGTCGAGGACAAGGAGATGCAGCGCATCGCCGGGGAAGAGGACCTCGAGGTTCTCAAGCCCGAGATCGGGTCACGGCCGCGCGTCTACTACAAGAACATGCACCTGATGACGACCTGCTTTGTCGCCGGGTCGGTCGTGGTCGACGTGGACGGCGTCGAAGAGTGCGCGGCGGGCGCCGAAGTGGTGTTGACGCAGGACGGCCAGGAACTGGCGCGCACCGAAACCGACACCTTCGGCGACTTCCGGTTCGACAAGCTCGCCGGGAACAGCAGCGGCTATCGGGTGGAAGTCCGTTCGGAATCGTCCGGCAGCGCATCGGCGGCCTTCGACCTCGCCGAAGAAAGCCTCCATATCGGAGTACTCGCACTGTCGGCCTGAACCGCCACGGAACGGACTCCGTGCTCTACGGGCGTTTGTGAACGACTCCGTCCTTCATGACGAACACGACCTTTTCCAGGATGCCGATCTCTTCGTAGGGATTGCCTGAAACCGCCACCAGGTCCGCCTGCAAACCCTCGGCGATGCGGCCGGCCTGATCGCCGATCCCCAACAGGTCGGCCGCACGGACGGTCGCCGCGCGTATCGCTTCGGCCGGCGTCATCCCGAATTCGACCATGCGCGAGAACTGCCGGGCATTGTCGCCGTGCGGGAACACGCCGCTGTCCGTGCCGAAGACTATTTCTATGCCCGCTTCATGCGCTTTTCTGAAGCTCTCGCGCTGGATCTTCCCGACCTGACGCTCTTTTTCCAGCGACTCCGCCAACATGCCGCTCTTTTCGCCTTCCGAGAGAATGTACTCGGTGACGTAGATGTCCATGACGAAGGTCGTGCCGCGCTCCTTCGCCAGCTCGATGATTTCGTCGGTCAGGAAACTCGCGTGCTCGACCGAGTCGACGCCGGCCAGGATCGCGTTTCGGATGCCCGCGGTCCCATGCGCGTGGACCGCGACCTTACGTCCGTGCGCGCGGGCTTCATCCACCAGCGCCTCCAGTTCCTCGAGCGTGTACTGCACGGCGTCGAGTCTCGTTCCGCTGGACAAGACCCCGCCGGTCGTGCACGTCTTGATCAGGTCCACCCCGAACTTCACGTTTTGGCGAACCTTCTGGCGGACCTCCCAGGGTCCGTCGGCGACACCGCTCCCCGTTACGCCGTATTCGTGCGGCAACAGGTTCCTGTCGCTGCAATGACCGCCGGTAATGCCCACGGGCGGTCCAGAAACCAGCATTCTCGGCCCGGCCACTTCACCGGCGGCGATCGCGTCCCGGAGGGCGACGTCCGCATAGCCGGGCGCTCCCACGTTCCGCACTGTCGTGAATCCCGCCTGCAGCGTAGCCGCCGCGTTCTTGACGCCATTGATCGTGGCTTCCGGAAGCGACACGACCAGTGTTCTCAGTCCGTGGTCGTCCGAGTCGTGCAGCAAATGGGTATGGGCGTCGATCAGGCCGGGCAGAAGCGTGTAGCCGGACAGATCGATGAACTCGGAATCCGGCGGAATCGGCTGTTCGCTTGACGGAGTTACGGCGACAATCACCCCGTCCTCGATGGCGATGGTCCGGTTCGCGAGGAGTTCCCCCGCTTCCACGTCAACTATCGCGCCGGCGCGAACATACGTGTCGGGTTCCGCGTGGCCGGCCTGGCCCAACAGCAACGCGACCGCGAGAAATCCGGCGTTGCGCAAGGCCAACGGAAGTCTCGAAGTTCTTTTTGTGTATTCGCTCATTCTTATCAACTCAGCATAAAGCCCGCGTAACCGTTTTCGACGACCTGCTCGCATCGCTCCACGTATGCCGGGAAGCCGCCTACGTAGGGCAGGAAACCGCCGGGTTTGCCCGGGATATTGGCGCCCGTGTACCAGGAGGCGCAGTCCCCGCGTATCGAGCGTTGCGCCACCTCATCGTTGTGGACCGCCCAGGCGTCCTCGTGTTGCATCTCGGCTTCGATCGCATCGAGTCCGCGCTCGCGCATGTGCACGAGGCAATCGGCGATCCAGTCCACGTGCTGCTCCACGCCCGTGACCATGTTGATCAGCACCGACGGACTGCCCGGACCGTTCACCATGAACAGGTTGGGGAAACCGTGGGTGGCAAGGCCAAGATAGACGCGCGGGCCGTCCGTCCACTTCTCGCGCAGGGTCAGTCCGTTCCGGCCGCGCAGGTCCATGGCCAGCAGCGCGCCCGTGATCGCGTCGTATCCGGTCGCGTACACGATCGCGTCCACCGTGTGCACCGTGCTTCCCGTGCGAATGCCCTCGGGCACGATGCCCTCGATCGGCGCCCGGCCGATGTCCACCAGGTTCACGTTGTCGCGGTTGTAGGTGGGGTAGTAGTCGGTGTCCACGCACATGCGCTTGCAGCCCAGCGGGAAGTCGGGCGTCAGTAGTTCGGCCACCTTTTCGTCGTCCACGAGCTCGCGGATCTTGCGGCGCACGAAGTCGGATGCCGTCCGGTTGGCCTGCGCGTCGAATAACACGTCGGCGAACGCGCCCTGGAACGCAAGCCCGAAGTTGTCCCACCAGCGCTCATACACTTCCTCGCGTTCCCGTTCGGAAACGGCCAGCGCGGACCGGCCCGCCGGTTTGAAGGGCAGTGCGGTGAAGCCTTTCTTCGATGCTGCGCGAATCTCGCCGTAGCGGGACTTCACGTCGTTCAATTCATTCGGAGCTAGCGGCCGGTTGCTGGCCGGAACGGCGTAGTTGGGCGTGCGCTGAAACACCGTGACATGCTGGGCCTGCGCCGCGATCAGCGGAATGCACTGGATGCCGGACGATCCCGTGCCGATGACCGCCACCTTCCGGCCCGTGAAATCGACTTCCTCATGCGGCCATTGGCCGGTGTGATACGTGTCGCCGGCGAACGTGTCGCGCCCCGGAATGTCCGGGAGGTTGGGCGTCGACAGCACGCCGCTCGCCATGATGCAGAAGCGCGCCCTGTGCGTTTGCCCGTCGTCGGTCGTGACCGTCCAGTGCGAGGGAGATTCGGCCGATGCCTCCTCGAACCGGGCCGCCGTAACGCGCGTATTGAACTGAAGGTCGCGGCGCAGGTCGAACCGGTCGGCCACGTGCCGGATGTAGGAAAGGATTTCCGGCTGCGACGCATACCGCTCCGTCCATTCCCACTCCTGCTGAAGATCGTCGTCGAACTGGTACGAGTAATAGATGCTCTCGATGTCGCAGCGGCACCCCGGATAGCGGTTCCAGTACCAGGTTCCCCCCACGTCGCCGCCCGCCTCGAAGGCCCGCACGGAAAAACCCATCCGGCGGAACTTGTACAGTGCGTAGACGCCGGCGAACCCGGCGCCGACGACGATCACGTCCAGCAGCGCGCCGGGCGAACCGCTTCCCGCGGTCCGTTCAGGCACTTTGCTCACGATTCCGGGTGTGCGCGCTTCCGCGCGGCGCATTCCGCCTGGTTGGGGAAGGGTTGATGGTTTTCACGATAGAGCGGCACGATATCTTCTTTTTGATTGGCCCGCAGCACTTCCCCGAATCCGAAAGGCAGCCCTCCGGCTTCATCCGGCAATTCGACGCACACAAAATGGGCGCCAACGGCGAATTGGCAGCCGTCCGGCAAGGCGCCGGAGAAGCCATTGCGGTTGCCGCTGCGCAGCCGCCCGTCGACGAATGTGGCCACCACTTCCGCCGCCGTCGCGCGCAGCAGGTCATCGAACGGATCGTCGGATTGCTTCCGGAACACCATGATGTCGGCCGCCAGCCCCGCTTCCAGCTTGCCCGTGACGTCCTCGAGCCCCAACGCGTAGGCGCCGTTGCCGGTGGCCATTTGCCACAAGTCCGCTGAAGACAGGATCGGGCTGCCCGACCCGCTTCCGTAGAGCTTCGCCGCGCATCGCAGCTCCTCGAGCATGTTGTACGACCCCGAGACCGACCAGTCCGTGCCGATCGCCATCCGCACGTTCTCCCTAAGCAACGCGGGAATGTCGGCCGTTTCGCCATAGAGAGCGACGTTGGAGCGCGGCGACCAGATCAGCGTAACGTCGAGATCTCCCAGCCTTCCGAAGTCGCCGGAATCCAGGCCTACCCCGTGGATCAGGGAGAAGCGCCGAAGTGATTTGTGCGTCGCGACATAGTCAAGAAAGAACCGGCCTTCCAACCGGGCGACAAGGTTCGTGCCCTCCGCCACGTGCGGGACGTAGGGTACGCGCGGCGGAAGGTCCTCGGTCAACTCAGGACGAAAGGCTTCCGTGCCCGGGTCGGGGAAGGACCGCAACTCGCGGATGCGCTGCATCGCTTCCGGGTCGAAGGGAAACGTCCTCATGTCGCCGGCATACTCGTATTCCGGGCGTTGCCGGGAGCCGGCGTTCTTTGCCAGACCCCGGACCGCGCCCGATCCGGATATCAGCGTCGTGCCGGCAAGCAGGTGTCGCAGCTCGATCCAGAAGAGCGTCTTCGCATCGTCCGTACCGTCCTTGTACCGAATCTTGTTCGCACCGTCCCCCACGCCGGACTCGGGGATCCATTCGTCGCGATGTGCATAGACGGGCAGTTTCCGCCGGTCCTGCGGCGTCAACATCTGGAAGCTGTAGCGCGTGTGCTCGTGCGGGTTGATCAGCCCGGGAGACACGTAGTTCCTTCCGCAGTCGTATACCGCGGCGTCCCCTGCCGCGGACTCGATTCCGCCTTCGGGAACCAGTTCCACGATCGTGTCGCCGGAAATGAGAACCGCTCCATACCGCGCGCCGTCCATGCCCGTCAGCAGGTTGCCGACGATGAACGTTTCCTCTGATTCGGGCCCACCCGCCGTGAACCGGCACATCCCCGCAGGCGCAGCGCTTGCCTGTTCATCCGAATCGGACTCCCCGGCGGCTGAAGCATCCGGCGCCGCCACCATCAGCATCGTCAAAGAGAGAAACGCTGCTGCCAGCCAAGAAGTCGCAGAAGCGCCTTCGGTCCCGATCCTTGCTCCATTCATGACGATGCTTTGTTGGTTAGCGCGCGCAATAGTGCGCCAGGCGCCGGCAACGATCAAGTTGCCCCATGCAATCTTCGGTACACTCCGGCAAGTGCGCAAGCCAGCGCTGATGGAGGCCGCTAATGACTGAAGGGTGTGAGCCCGATTCCTGGGCATCCCTGTATCGCGACCATATCGCGGAGTGGGACAGGCGAGTCTCCGATGCGTGCGGCGCATGCGGAGTTGAGGGGGTCGTCGTGTTCTCGGGCGCGGCGAAGTATCGCCACCGGGACGATCTCGAGTATCCGTTCTTCGCCGATCCCTACTTCAAGGCCTGGGTGCCGAACGCCTATCCCGACGCCGCCCTCAAGATCGTTCCGGGCGAAACCCCGGTCCTGATCTGGTTGCGGCATGAAGATTTCTGGCACATGCCGGCGCCCGAGCCTTCCGGCTTCTGGGCTCAACACATGGAGATTCGTAGCGTCTCGAAAAAGGGAGACCTGCTGCAAGAATTGGGCGGGGTGTCGCGGTTGGACGGCATCGGCGAGGAAGCGCACGAAGCAATGGGATTCGCGAGCGTCAACGACAAGAAGCTGCTGACGCACCTGGATTTCCACCGCGCCCGCAAGACGCGCTACGAGATCGCATGCATAGAGGAAGCGAACCGCGTGGCGGCGCCGGGGCATGCCGCCACCGGGGACGCGCTGACGGGGCGGCCGTCGGAATTCGAACTCAACGGCATCTATTGCCACTCGTCGGGACAGCGCGAGTCGTCGCTGCCGTATCAGAGCATCGTGGCCCTCAACCAACACGCAGCGGTATTGCACTACCAGAACCTCGACTCGCAGCCTCCCGAGCAGTTCCGCTCATTCCTGATCGACGCCGGGGCTAATCACAACGGCTATGCTTCGGACATCACCCGCACATGGACGTCGCCGGGCGATCCGTTCGCCGACCTGATCGCGTCAATGGATGCCTTGCAGCAGACGATTTGCGAGGAGGCACGTTCCGGAACGAGCTTCATCTCGCTGCACGATCGGACGCATCAGTTGCTGGCCGACGTGCTGGCGGAACACGGAATCATCCATTGCACCGCTGCGGAGGGCTATGAACGGGGCCTCACCCGCACCTTCCTGCCCCACGGGCTCGGTCACCTGCTGGGTCTGCAGGTCCACGACGCGGGCGGCCGCCTGGAGTCGCCCGACGGAGCCGAGCGCAATCCCCCGTCGGAGCATCCGTTCCTGCGCCTGACCCGGACTTTGGAGCCCGGGTTCGTCGTGACCATCGAACCGGGCCTGTACTTCATACCCGCCCTGCTGAACGAGGTCCGCGACGGGCCCCTCCGCAGTGCCGTCAACTGGGAAACGGTGGAGCGGTGGCAGCCCTACGGGGGGATCCGGATTGAGGACGATGTGCTCGTGACCGAAACCGGCAGCCGGAATCTGACCCGGCCCGCACTGGAGCGCTGCGGCATCGCCTAGCGGGTCCAGGCCTTCCAGAACCGGCGTATCCGCTGCCGGTCCTGTCGCAGACAACGGTTCAGGAGCCGAAGCTGCGCCGCAGTGTCAGTTGCCAGTTTCGCTCCGGGCGCGCCAGCACGACCACGTCGCCGAATATCTGCGGGAAATTACCCTGGAAATAGAGTTCGTCGAGCGCGTTGTTGACTCCCAGGATTGCGGTCCAGCGGCGGATGGTCCACGAAACCGATGCGTTCGCCAGCGTGTAGGCAGGAAGCCGCACGGTGCGCGCCACGCCGGACCACGCGGGACCCACCCGGCTGACGCTCAGGGTCAGCGCCAGGTCCCGCGACGCTTGCCAGGTTCCGCCGGCGCTGATCGCGAATTCCGGCAGGGCTCCGCGTTCCCGGAACCGGGTGTCTCCCGCGGGCAGGACGGTCACCACGTGGCCGCCGTAATGGTCTTCAGGGGCCAGACCGGTGATCGCCGTCGGCGCGAAAATGAACCGTCCGGTAAGCGGTTCGCGATAGATGCGCGAGCGCGTGGCGGAAAACAGCAATCCGAGACGTTCGCTCACGGCGGCGCGCACATCCAGCTCCAGTCCCCGGCCCAGCACCGCAAGATTGGCGTCGGCGAACGCCGAATAGTCGACTCGTTTCTGCTCATACCAGGCCAGGGCCGCCTGCAGACGCCCGCCCAATCCGGCGAATTTCAGCCCCGCCTCCCGAAGCCGCGAGGTTCCCAGCGGCCCCGCGCTGACGTTGCGCACGGAAATCTCTCCGGATTGTCCACCCAGGGACAGGGCCTGCTCGGCAACGGTCAGGTAGGGACGCCAGCCGCCCAGCGTCAGGCTGATCGACACGCTCCACGAAAGCTTGCTTTGCACCGTGGATGCCGAGGCGTTCGGCGTGGATGTCACGAGGGGACCGGGGCCGTTGGTCGAAGTCAGGTCGTAGCGATCCCAGCGGGCGCCGGCCAGCACCGACCAGCGTTCCATGAAAGTCACGTCCGCCAGCGCCGCCATGCCCAGGTTCAGCCATTCCGTGGCGATATCCGTAGTGCGCGCTTCCCGGCCTGGACTGGCGAAGGCCGAGTCGCGCAGGTCGAGCGGGGACGGCGGCTGGCTGATGTCCCTGCGGTTGAAGTACTCATAGGAGAAGTCCTGGCGGGCCCGCGTGTCGTAATAACGCAGGTTGGGCGCAACAACCAGGTCGGCTGTGAGCGTCCGGCGCAGTTCCAGACCGCGGAATACGGCTTCCAGACGCTCCTCCACCAGCACCGTGCGGTGCTGCTGCGAAAATCCGTAGCTGGCCACAATGTGCCGGTCGGCGTAATCGACGAACAGCTTCTGGCGCAGCGTCACCCCGCCTAATTCCGCGAACACGTCGAAGTAGGCGGCCAGAGACTCGGCTGCGCCGCTGTCCGACGGCGCGCAAAGGCAATGTTCGGCGCCGATCGGCACGCGACGCAGCGTGTCCGGGTTGAGCCGCAGCGCCTGGCGTTCCGCCTCGCTGTCGAACGTCACGCCGCTCTTTCCGTAGGGCTGGAACACGGCCAGCCGGTTACGCGGGCTGACGGCGAGCACTTCCCGCTGGCTGATCCGCCCGTCGCGGTCGTTGTCCAGGTCCACCAGCGGCTCGCCGGACAGGTACAGGCCGTCGTCGATCAGCTTCTGGTCGATGCGGTTCCAGCCGGCGTTCTCCGCGCCGCGCCAGCGTTGGTACTGTTGCCCCAACTCGATCCAGATGTCGCTGCGCAGGTCCACAACCAGCGTTCCCTGCAGCATGAGTTGCCGCTGTCCCGGATGTTCCCGGTAGTAACTTCCCGCGTCCTCCACCAGGCCGAACACGTGATAGCCTGCCGGCTTGCCGAACAGGCGCGCGGGACCGCCGCGCTGTCCTTCGAAGGCATAGCGGTCCCAGGAAGCGA
Organism: Gammaproteobacteria bacterium; assembly: GCA_009838035.1. NCBI lineage: Bacteria > Pseudomonadati > Pseudomonadota > Gammaproteobacteria > Gammaproteobacteria bacterium. The sequence continues at coordinate 185,608 of VXSK01000023.1, read as the reverse complement.
CCCGGACGGCCACGTCGCCCCTGGGCGCCTCGATGAATCGGTCCTCGTCGGCGCGGGCGGTCTTGGGCACCAGGTTGATATAGCCGGAAATCGATCCCGCGCCGTGGATGGGCGAGGCCGGCCCGCGCACGACGTCCACCCGGTCGGTGGCCCGAATGAGCGATTGCCATCCACCGGCGCTGACCAGCCGGCGCATGCCGCGGAAGTGCGTGTCGGCAAGCGCGCCCCGCAGGTCGATGCTGGCCGCCAGCCCGAAAAACGAGGCCGTATGGGCGCCCGGGATGATCTGCGAGAAGTCCTCCACCGTCTCGACCCCATGCCGCCCCAGCAGCTCTTCGCTCAGGGACGCGGTGGAACGCGGCGTTTCCCACGCCGTCTTGTCCAGGCCGAAAACCGTATCGCCGGGGGCGGCGTCCAGCACCCCGAACGGGTCGGCCGCTCCTTCGGGCAGCCGCTCCGCCTCAACCACCAGTTGCTCGATTTCCGGGTCTTCAGGCTGCGCGCCGGGCGCTTCTCCCGCCTTCACGAACGCCGGCAGGAAAAGCACCGCCGCTGCCAGGACTGCGACAGCGAACGTTCGCGCTTCGACCGTCCTCGGGCCCTCTGCGCGCATCTGAGCCGTTTCGGCCGTCCGGCTATTCGCTGGCGGCTTTTTCTTTGGCCTCGGCCGTCCAGGCTTCTCTTACCGCGCGCCCGCGCTCAAGCAGGGGCGTGAATTTTTCGTAATCCACCTCCTTTTCCCTGAGCTTGTCGATATAGGCCGTGGGCGTCAGGGGCGACTCCGCCCAATGGATAAACCGCCATCCCTCGGGCTTCTTGCGCAAGACCGCACTCATCCGGATTTCCTCGCCGAGCGGGCTCCTCCCTCGCATCTTCATCTCGAAATGCATGTACCAGACGGCAATGGCGAGATCGTCGGCGATGAGCTTGACCGAAATGTCATACATCTCCTCGCGCAGCGCTTCCAGCACCGGGTTAGGCAGGGGCGGAGCCAGATAAGCCCTGAGCGGCTCCCAGCCGAGGAACCAGCGTTCCTGTTCCTCGGCCAGGTAGAAGGGCACCTCTTCGTCCTGGTCCCACAGGTCCAGCACCTTGCGGAAATCCTGGGTGTTCCAGACTTCCGCGGTGTGGTGAATGAATGCCTTTATGGCTTCGATTTCGTCCTGCTCGGCAGCCTGGGCCGAATCGATCGAATGTGCAGTCATGGTCAATGCCACTCCCAATAGAAAAGTCGCCCGCAGCGACGCAAACACGGTTGAACGCACAATTTTCCCCTTGCAGGTGCCCGAACGGCAATCGTAAACGGTTTCCGCTGGTGAGGGGCGCGTCAGACGCCGGCAACGAGCAGGCGGTAGCCAATGTCGAGTTCCGCTTCCTTCAGCAGCGCTCCGTACTTGCGCTGCCAGTTACCGGATTCGAGGTCGGCGCTCAGTTGCGCCAAACCGGTCTCCTTGTCCGACAGCTTCGAGAACGTGGACATCGCGCCGCGCACGCGCTCGTCGAGATAGTCGTGGGGGCGTCGCCAGCGGGAGCCGAGAAAGCCGTCGGTGCAATCGTGCGGAACGGGGACTGTCTGTACCGTTACGGGTCCGAGTTCTCGCTCGATGTCGCGGAACGAAGGAAATATCCGGCGGTCGATCTCAAAGAGTTCCGGGAAATACTCGGTCAACCAGAATCCCCGCGATTCGGGGTCGCATGTCAGCACAACGACACGGTCGCGCGCAACGCGCCTGAGTTCCCGGAGCCCTTTCGCCCGGTCGCGCCAGTGATGGACGGACAGGATCGCCATCGCCGCATCGAAACTGTCGCTCCCGAACGGCAAGGAGCTGGCCGTAGCCTGGACCGCGCCGGCGCTGCCCGCCGGCCTTTGCGCGATCATCGTCATCGACGGCTCCACGGCCACGACATGCCGGTCGGTGGGCTCATAGGAACCAGCCCCGGCACCGACGTTGATGACGGACCGAGCGTCACCCAGCGCACACCATACCGCCTTCTCGATGCGCGGATCGGGCCTTCGAAAGTCCGCGTATCCGCGCCCGATCCTGTCGTAAAGCGCCGTCATCGCGGCAGGATAACAGGCACCCCGGCGCGGCTCCCGGCGGTTATTTGGGCGGAAGGCTTTCGGCGAATGTGGCTGCTTCGCCCACCCAGGTTTTGAGGTCCCGCTCGGACTCCAGTCCGGCCGGCTCGACCAGCGCCCATCCCTTCATGACGCGGCCCGTGATATTGGCGGGTTGGGTGTGGGGCCGGGCAAGCGTTTCTTCATGCTTGTCTTTCCCCAGGCGAACGATCAGCGAACCCTTCCATGTCCCAAGGCACATGTTGCCGTTGATCAGGAAGCAAACGCCCCCGAACATCTTCTTCTCGGAGAAACCCGCACGACCTTCAAGCAACGGACGGATGCGCTCAATCAACACTTCGTCTTCAGTCACATTTCCTCCTTCCAAGACTTCTCAACTCTATGCCTTTGATCCGAATAAGAGGCCTATTCGAATCATGAATTCGCGAAAATCTGGGAATATTTGATCCGAATAAGAGCAAACCAGGGAACTGACGGCCGGAAAGGGACGTTTGTTAACGCGGTTCCGCCAGCCAATCCTGGAATTTGTCAATGCGGTTGGTCTGTATCGCGCCACCGTATCTACGCGGGATCATCTGGGCATACTCGGGGGTTTCCGGCAGATCGTGAAGGGACTCCGTCTGGTACGGATGCGTGAGAATCACCATCGTATCGACACTCCGCATTCGGGCCACGAATCGATGCGGCCAACCCCAGAGCACCCACGCATAGTTGGCGTACATTCCGACTGCGCTGTTTCGGCATGCGCCCGGCACGTAGCCGGTCCAGCCAACGATCATGTAATCCCGAAGGCATTTTCCGGCTGACGCTCGCGAGACTGCGCGAACGGATGGATGCGTTTTCCGGATGGCGTCCACGGCATCCGAACCGCCGAATATCAGCAGCCGGTCGACCTCCTCGGGACCGCGCGCAACAAGAAAATCGCCCAGGCGGACCGCCTCGTTCCGATCGTTGCTCTTGACGTCGATTACGAACCCTTTCCGCGGGAAGCGGTCAAGAACCTCTTCAAGTGAAGGCATTAGGCCAATACCCTTGCCCCTCAGCGGATACTCGTCGCTTGCCGTGTAGTAGCCGTAGCCGATATCCAAAGCCTTGAGCTCCGCCATGGAGTAGTCGATCAGGCGCCCTGTGGCGTCCGTCTTGCAGTCGAGGACATCATCGTGGAATACCGCGAACTGTCCATCGGCGGTCGTGCGAACGTCGAACTCCACGTAGTCGGCGCCGAGGTCGAAAGCGGCTTCGATCGAAGGAATCGTGTTTTCGATATAGCTGTGTTCGCTGTCGTGAATACGGCTGATGCACGCGGAGTAATCCTCGTGCTCGGGATGCATCTCAGGCGCCAGTCCACGATGCGCGATCAGGAGAGGCTGGTCGCCGCCCCCCGAAAACAGCGACGAGTTGTTGAGCCAGACCAACCCCAGGAAGGCAGCCAGGAAAAGCAGCGCGCGTTTCGCCAGTCTCTTCATTCGGTGCGCGAATAGATGAAGCCGAGCACGAGCGCGAACAGGCCGAACTGCACGACGAGATACGCGGTTTCCATTGCGATAAAGCCGCTCGCGTTCGGCACGTTTTGTTTCGCGACCAGGGCCAGGACGTGCGACGTCCAGAAAAACAGCCCCATGAGGCCCGCGTATTGAAAGGCCCGGGCAAAGCCGGTACGGCCCGGACGAAATAGCGGATAGATCACTGCCAGGACCAGACCCTGAATGACGATCGCCGCCAGGCCCGCGAGAACATTCGGCTCCCCGTCGAAATAGCCGAAGGCCCGATACGTCTCTTCGAAGAGCCCAATATGCCAGCCCACTGCGAGTGGGAAAACAATCGCGACATAGCCTGCCGCCGCCAGGAATATCTTTGTCATTGCTCGATCCTTACATGCTGGGCGCGCGTTTCCTCAAAGATTGTCCGGCTACAGAGCGGATCCCGCAAACGTTGCGACCATTAGAATTATGAGCGACGGGAATTCTCAGGGGACTGGTCGTGTTGATTGAGGAGCTCCGAAAGGGCGCCGAGCAGGAAAGAAAGTTCGCCGAGTACAGCTACAAGATGTACAGGGACTATCGCGTATGGATCGTGGCGATCATTCTTGCGGGCGCCTGCAATGGCCTGCTGATTTCGCTGGTTATGGATCTCTCCGTCGCCGCCAGCGTGTTGATTGCATTAGGCGTCGTGCTGATCTACGGGATCATCCTGTACGTTTGCCGGAATCGCTCGATTGCCGGCATGGTCGTGCGCGACTGGTTGTCGCACCGTCGTAACGAGCGGACAGAACGCTCATGACGGATTGGCAAGACGCCGAACCCGGCACCGTCGTGGATCGTTAGAGTCCTTCGCTTAACTCAACCAATTCGTAATAGGTCTGCATGTACCCGTCGACCTGACCCTTGAGAAACACGTAGTCACCGTCGTTTGTGGTCCATACGTTGTAGATCGGGTGTTCTTCGGGCAGGCCCCCGACCGCCACGAATTGAAAGTGATGCGCCGTAAACGAGCCTGCACCCACCGTGATGTCCTCATCCCCGTGATAGATCACCGTAGGCTGGGCTGTCGCAATGGTCGGCCCTGTCGCACCGCGATGATCGGTCGACGACAAAAAATGTTCAAACGTCTGCGGTTCACCGGGTTTGGATAAATCCACACCGGCGCAGACCCAACCGTCATTCTGAATGGCATGGCCGCCGAAGACGGGGCAAATACCCGAGTACGGCACACGTTGAGACAACCGGCCTTCCGTGGTTGTGACCGTCTCGCACTCGGCAACCCCATTGGCAAAGCGAAACCAGCCCGAGCCGCGGAATTCATCCCCGATGGTGATGCGGACAAAGGCGTCAATAGGTGAAAAGCCGCTGTCGACGGTGAGCTGGACAAAACGCAATACACTGGGCCGGTCATCGATTTCACCGTGAGACATCAACGACCGGCGGCCATCGGAATGCCGCGTCAGGGTCCACACTTCCCGGCCCCGTTCCTCACCCATGCGGTCCGGCTTTCTGGAGGTGTATAGCAGGCGCCCCTTGCGTGCCACATGGTCGCGCTGGTGGTACTCCTTGATCATGAATGAACTCCCCCGGCCGCCAGTCTTTTATCCAAGTGTCTTTTCATATTCCACCAGTTCGTAATGGGTCTGCATGTACCCGGCGACTCCACCTTTGAGGAAAGTATATTCTCCGTCTGTCGATGTATACACCTCATAGGGCGGGTGTTCTTCGGGAAGGTCGGTGTTGGTCGGCACCTGGAAGTGATGGGCATCAAACGTGCCGGCGCCGACGGTGATTTTTTCGTCACCCACATACACCAGGTCCAAACGCAGGGGGTAAAGCATCGGGCCGGTCGCGCCTCTGTGGTCGGGCGAGCACAGCAGCAACTCGTCGATGCTTTGCTGGCCGGGACCCTTGCTCAGGTCGTAGTGGGAAAAGTGCCAGCTGTCGCAGGCGATGGCATGGTTCTGAAAAGACTTCAATGGGCCGTGTTTGTGGTCCATACGCTGGGACACCCGGCCTTCCAATGCGGTGTACGTCTCACACTCCGTATAGTCGTCATGGAATTTAAACCACCCCGTGCCCATAAACTTGTCGCCGACGGTAAGCCGGACGAAACAATCCTGGGGCATCCAGTTTTCGTCCACCGTGTAAGTGGCATCGCGCATAACGGAGGGGCGGTCGTCGATTTCCGTATGAACGCCAATGGTGCGGCCACCCCAACCGTACTTGGTGATGGTGAAGAACTCCCGGCCGCGTTCCTGATCCAACCGTTCAGGTTTTTTCGAGGTATAGGCGATCACACCCCGGACGACTGTGTGATCGATTTGGGTAACCGGCAGGCCCATGCTCGCATCGTTCATGTGGGTCCCTCCTGAAACCGGTTCCGACCGGTTCCTGTCATAGTTTGTTGCCGTGCGCCATCATACGCTGGCCGGTGCGGTTGTCTAAGGACCCCATGCACGCACGACCTGTTGAGCATAAGCGGAATACGCGGCCCAAGCTGCCTGACATAGTGTTGATGTCAACCTAGGTTGCAGCGTCACTGCCCAGCTGTGGTTGGGCGGCGGACAGAACCAAACGAAGGTCCAATGCTTGCAAAACCTTGAGTACTGTGGCGAATCCCGGGTTGCCGTCCGCCGAAAGCGCCTTGTAGAGGCTCTCCCGGCCAAGTCCTGTCTTTGCCGCGATTTTCGTCATGCCGTGCGACCGGGCCACGTCGCCTAGCGCAGCTGCTATTAACTGAGGGTCGCCGTCCTCGAACGCCGCATCGAGGTAGGCGGCGATGTCCAATTCATCCTGCAAATGAACCGCCGCGTCCCAGGGGCGGGTATTGATTGGTTTAGCGGTCATCTTTTCTGACGGATGGTGGGCACTTTCGGATCGTATCCGAGAGGATACAACCAAGCAAGTTTGTTCGCCGTTGTGGTGATCGACCCGCCGGCCCGACTCCGAACTACTAATTTGACATGAATTAGTATTTAATTTACATTTGGCGACACGAACTACTAATTTGACATGAATTAGTAGCAAATTGACATTTGGCTTGCCTCCCAACCCGGACCTATTCTTAATGAAAATGCCTACCCCTCTCCCGTCCCTACGGGATATGGACTCTCCTGAGCAGGTAAGGAAAATCCTGAATCTGGTTTCCTCCGGAGTAGGAAATATTCCGAATGACCGATATGTACATTGGTCAAAACTTAAGTACATGCGGCCGCCTGAGGAGATCTCAAACGAAGATTGGTGGCTGGCAATAAAGTTCGCTAGAGCTTCGATAAGACACGAGCTTCCGCTTGTTGACAAGAATGGACGTCAATTTTCGTTCAGCGACTCAGGGTATTTGAATCGGATGCTTCACCAGATAGATCGAGATGCCAGCGGCCGCATCGAATTGCCGGCGGACGTTGTGAATCCTCAATCGCGGAATCGCTACCTGGTGAGTTCACTGATCGAAGAAGCGATTACTTCAAGTCAACTGGAGGGTGCAGCCACAACTCGGCGCGTCGCCAAGGAGATGTTGCGAACCGGGCGTAATCCCCAGACCAGGGGCGAACGGATGATTGTCAACAATTACCGCGCCATGGATTTCTTGCGGGAACTCGGTGAGGAGAATCTGTCTGTGCCCTTGCTGCTTCGGCTTCAGAGCATTCTCACCGAGGCCACAGTGGAGGATGAAGGCATTGTTGGCCGATTCAGGCGGACCGAGGATGACGTGCTTGTCGTTGACAGCCGGGACAACGAGGTGTTGCACGTCCCACCGAATGCCTCCCACCTCGAAGAACGCCTGGATAACCTTTTCCGTTTTGCCAATACTACGGACGAAACCTCGTTCATCCATCCAGTCATAAGAGCCATACTGCTTCACTTCATGATCGGTTACGAGCATCCGTTTGTTGACGGTAACGGGCGGACCGCTCGCGCTCTTTTCTACTGGGCCATGGCGCGCGCCGGGTACTGGATGACGGAGTACCTTTCAATCTCAACCATCATTCGCATAGCACCAGCACAGTATGCAAGGTCGTATGTTTTTTCGGAAACCGACGACAATGATGTCACCTACTTCATTGACTACAACCTTCGCGTAATTCTTCGCGCCATTAAGCTGCTCCATAAGTACCTGGCGCGGAAGTCAAGAGAAATTTCTGCGGTTCAGCGTCTCCTTGCCGGGTCAGCGCTTAGGACTATTCTTAATCACCGTCAGATGGCGCTGTTGATTTCCATGCGAAAACACCCCGATCAACTGTATACGATCCACAGCCACCGGACGTCGCACAACGTGACCTATCAGACCGCTCGAACCGACCTGCTTAAGCTGACTGACCTCGGCTTGCTGCAAGTTACCAAGCATGGACGCTCCTTTACCTTCCGTCCTGCGAAAAATATCGAACAGCGACTGCGTAAGCTGGGTTAGCCCTCGTAGCGCTGAAGGATGAAGAACGTGTAGCAGGCCTCGTCGGAATAGCGTCGTGCGATTTCGATTTCCTTCTGAATATTCTCAAGGGCTTTCGCGACTTCAGCGCTATCGTGCCCGGCAAGCTCGGCTACGCGTGCTTCCAGAGGGACGTAGTAAGCGTCGTGGCCTTCTATCGGCACACGGAAGCTGCTGAGCACCCGATAGCCGAGAGTTTCCGCACGGCAGCGGATCGCGGTTTCGGTTGCCATGTCCGGGTATTCGATCGCCCAAAACCGGCTCGGTTCCCCCGAAGGACTATCGGTCCACCAGACAAAGTCGCTGAATGCGACGCAGCCGGCCGGGCGAAGCCAGGGCCTCCACATCCCCAGCGCCCGCTCGATACCCATCACATAGATCGACCCTTCGGCCCAGATGAGATCTATGCTTTCCTCGGCGATCCTCATGTTCGTCATGTCCCCAAGCAGGGATTGGACGCGGTCCGCCACCCCCGCCGCGCGAGCGTCGCTCACCAGCTTTTCGACGAAGGGAGGATGGATATCCACGGCCGTAATTTGCGCATCCGGCAGGGCTTGAGCGAGAGTGAGGGTTGTGCGGCCGCGCCCCACTCCGAGGTCTAGCACCCGGCGAACGGAATCGCGGCTCGGAACCGCATCAAGTGCGCGCAGTGTCGAAGCATCGTCGCCCGGCGCGCCCTGTGACAGGGGCTCAAAGATCTCGTATAAGACGTCGTCTTGACTCACAGTGCTTAACCGCTGAAGGTTTCGGCCTGTTACGTGTGAGGGCTGCCACCCGGACCGGAGAAAAGTTGCCGGCTCGAAGGTGCTTCAGATATAAGCGTCTGCGTCAAGACGATCGAGAATCGCAATGACTTCTTCCGTTCTTTTGTTTCTTATGAGATCGATCGCGCGCTTGCCCTCCAGTTGGGGATGAGGTGCGTAAAGCCACGCGCGGACTTGTTCCTGGCGGTAGTACTCGCTAAGTCGCATGATGACGTATGCCAAGTCGGAAATAATGAGTTGCTTCGCCGGGCGAGGTGATTTGTGACCATTCACCCAGCGGGAAACGGTGGCCTTGGAGACCCCGGTAAAGTTCGCGATATCCGTTCCCCTCAGTCCGCCGGATTCCTTCATCTGGTCGAGGAACATATTGACCGGCCTCGTGTATGCAGTGTTCACCAGGCTACCCTCTGAGAAGAGTTCGTAGTCCGAACACGTTCGGGCTTTCTCGTCGCCGAACGGTACGCATCAAGAGCGCGACCGTTCTCCTGCCATCCGCCGTAGACTTTCATGACCTCACGGACGCCTGGGCGAGCAAGAGCGGCCTCAAGCAGTTCGGCATGGTTCTGCGCACGCTCGGACGCCGAGCGTCTTTCCATTTGCATCTTTGCCATCATCCTTCCTCCTGCAATTGTGGCGCCCGTGCAACGCCCTGGTGTCATCCTTAGGTTGCAGCGTCACTTCTTAGCTGCGATTTTCGTCATGCCGTGCGACCGGGCCACGTCGCCCAGCGCAGCTGCTATTAACTGAGGGTCGCCGTCCTCGAATGCCGCATCGAGGTAGGCGGCAATGTCCCGTTCATCATGCAAATGATCCGCCGCGTCCCAAGGGCGGGTTTTAATTGGTTCTCCGTCCACCATACAAGCTCAATCCGATCATGCCGCAGGCGGCAGGCCGTATTGTTCTTCTAGTTCTCGGCGAATTCTGTTTTGTGCTTCCCTGTCGTCCGGCGCAGTGGACATTACCGCGTACTCGATTCTCTGCCGCATACGATCCTGCGGCGTCATTTTCTTGGCGGCTTCTCGCAGGTTTTCCATTAGCTGCGTCGCGTCTTGATAGTCTGGTTGCGTCATCAAGTAGTCCTTCCAGTCTGGATCAAGCTCCCGATCTTTCCTGTTCAGTGTAGGACCGTTCTATTTCTTCTTGGGCGGAGGCGGGGGCGGCGCCGGCTTTTTCGCGTTCGCAGGCTTGGGAGAAACACCATCCTGAGCTGTTATAGGCGTCATGCGCAGCGGCGGAACTGCCGAAGGGCGTGGCGGTTTTGGCGGCTGTTTCATGCGGTCAGTCCTTCCAGGCATTGACAACTCCCATGAGTGGCGCCCGAGATACTGCGTGCGCGGGGGGTTGCGCCTCTGATTGGGGCAAAAAGCGACTGGGGTTATGGGCCTAAAGCCCCAAGACGAGACGCTTGGCGACTCCTCCCGGACGCGGTTCAAGAAGGTACTGTATACGTCGATCGAATTCAATACGAAAAAGGCAATGAAGCGCCGAAGCGCTCCAAAGCCTCCACGATAAATACTCATAGAGTCGCCAGACGATGTCAACAGTTAGTCTGCCATCGTGGCACTCCTATAATCGCCCATCGCCAGCCTGAAGTGGGGTCGAAATAATGAGTGACCGCCAGCAATCGAAGGCAATTGCTGCCAGTGAAATACCGCCAAGTGTCAAAGCGTCGAACTATCCGGAACCGTACGCTAGCCAGATGAACAAGCGTGAGAAAAGGCGGATCGGTGATTTCTTCGGTCTCAAGAATTTCGGCGTAAACCTTACCCGGCTTGCCCCCGGTGGTCGGTCTGCACTAATGCACGCTCACAGTAAGCAAGACGAACTGATCTATGTCCTGAAGGGCGAGCCGACGCTTGTCACCGAATCCGGAGCACGACCTCTGGCGCCCGGCATGTGCGCCGGTTTCCCGGCGGGAGGCGAGGCGCATCACCTCGTCAATCATACCGACAACGAAGTTGTTTTCCTGGAGATCGGTGACCGGACAACGGCCGACGAGGTGAACTATCCAAATGACGATCTCCAGGCCGTGATGGGCCAGGATGGACGCTGGCAATTCATGCGCAAAGACGGGAGGCCGTACTAGCAACCAAGCGCCGCCCAGAATCTGCTCGATCAGTTCTGGGGGGAAGATCATCGATTGTTTCAACGGTTACCGAAACACAAGTGAACGAGCGCACATCTTCGGATAGGCCTACCCGGACAGATTCTCTGGCCGCCGCCGCCACGACATTTCGAGTCCATGCAGGCAGATTCTTGGGCGATTCACTTAGGCTGGCGAAGAACTTTCCTTCTGCTCACAAGATCAGTGAGCAATCACATAGCGAACTCTCGTCAGCTTGGGAGGAGGATCCCACACTCTACTTTGAAACGACGACGGTGTTGCTTCTGAAAAAGGCCTGCCTGCACATTACTGCTGCGCTACGCGCCAACCAAACTAGCAACATGCATTCTTTGGCCGCTCAGATGCGGCCAGCTCTGGAATGCGCCGGACAGGTAGTTTCCACCATGAAGGATCTCTTCGATCAGAGTTCCAAAGGCAAATCGGCGGTGTTGCGACGAGCCAATGCCGACTACTACCACACTATGACGCGACTTGCGCGAGGCCAAATCGACCCCCGGGAACTCTTGGCCGACATAGCCAGAATTCAAGCGGCGAATGACGATACAGACCGCACTAAGGGACGCTTCGACGTGCGAGAAACCGTCAAGGATCTGGAGTTCGGCGGGGAGTGGTACGATCACCTCAGTCGGTGCTTTTACCACTCAGATTTGGCCGCCCTAAAGACGTATTCCTATTACGGGGGTGTTCGGTCCAATAACTCCGTAAACGACCAAATCGCGTTTGCCACTTTGCTGGATTACCTGACGAACCAGGTCTTGGTCATGATCCTCAATGCGGCGATGTGTCCTCCGGAAACTGCGGCGAAGAAGCAATGCTACGAGCGAGCCGTGGCGCTGATCGAGGAAAAGCGGAAAACCTTGGATTCCTGTCGGGATGCTCTTGTGATGAGGGTGCAGCAGACAGATGCAACACCACGGGCTAGCTGATATGGCGACGGCTCAAACTCGGCAGGAAACGGTTGAACTCCTACGGGCGCAATGCGAAAGATGCGTCGCGTTCCTAAACGATCTTACGGTGATTCACTTGGGATTGGATGCGCCAAGCCCAATCATCGAATCGGCTGATGAAGCTTGCTACTACCGATTGAGGAAAGTACTGCTACATGTTCGGGCAATTACGAGCTGGAAACTCGAAATAGAAGTTTTGCACGTCATCGCACCTGAGGTCCGTTGCGCGAACAAGCAACTCGAAAAAGTACTGGTGAGCATGTCCGAATCGTTCCGGGTGAACTATTTTGGCGACGAAGATAGTCCGTTCGCTGGGAAGTTCCGGAAGGTGGGGAAAGAACTACGTGAATTTGTCTCTGGCTTCGTTCATCCGACTCCGCAGCGGCTTCTATTGCCCACTGAGCGCGGAGGCTTCTTTGAGACGAATAGAGAACCAAGTCTTGTCTTCATGGTTTGGATGCTCGTGGATCTAGCCTCCAAGTATGCTGTCTCAGTCGCTTACCTATCGAAGGGCTCAAATACTGGAAGCGCGCAGAAATTGACAGACATATTTCTGCAGCTTTCATCCGTAGTTGCGACAGTTGGAGATCTTTCTCTCGATGAGATCTTTAGTGCAGTCGAATAGAGATCGACTTGTGCTGCCAATATAGTCCTCCGAGCGTTTCCCGGACCGAACCAAAACTTGATGAAGATCATCTCCTGGAACATGAAACAGAAGCACGATTCGTGGCGTCGCCTGCTCGAGATGGACGACATCGACCTTGCGCTGCTCCAGGAAGCCGGCAAGCCGCCGCCGGATGTCGAAAAACAAATCCAGGACGATCCTGCAATCGAGATCGATTCGGCGCCATGGCGGACCACGACCGCAGGCGGCAGCACCTCGTTCAGAACCGCGATAGCCAAGCTCTCTGACCGCATCGAAGTCGAATGGATCGAAGCGAAATCGCCAGGGACGGCTGACTCCAGGGATTTGGTCGTCAGTTGGCCCGGCACGCTTACCGCGGCGAGGGTCAAGCCGGCCTCAGGCGCCCCTGTGCTGGCTGTCTCGATGTATGCGCAGTGGCTTCGCACGCATAGTTTGGCGGCAAACAACTTCATATTTGCGGACAGTTCCGTTCACCACGTCATTTCCGACTTGTCGGTTTTCGTTACGAAGGCGGACGGGCATCGCGTTCTGGCAGCCGGCGACCTGAATATCCTGCGCGGTTACGGCGAACATGGCGACGCCTATTGGGCTGCCCGGTACAAGACTGTGTTTGATCGGATGGAGGCTATGGGTTTGCCTTGCAAAGGTCCGGAATATCCGAACGGCCGCCAGGCGGATCCGTGGCCGGACGAATTGCCACGGGACAGCCGGAACGTCCCCACATTTCATTCCAACCGCCAAAAGCCGGCGACCGCTACCCGCCAATTGGATTACGTCTTCGCCTCCAGAGGACTCGCTGACTCGCTTACCGTGCGTGCCCTCAACAGGCCGGAGGAATGGGGGCCGAGCGATCATTGCCGGATCGAGATTGAGCTCGAGTAATGGCAATCCGAGTAACTAATGCAACCTTCCGCTGCAACTCGCGAACGCTCTGCTATGCATCTACTTGTTTCCGTCCCTTGGTAGCCAATAGAGCTCGGCTTCGATCCGTCTCCGATACGCAGTATCAATCTGCCGAGGTGCCCGACGAATGTATTGTTCTGCAGCGTCTCTTGCTGTCCCGGTTAGCTCCCGAAGGTACCGTAGTACGTCTTCCACACTAGGTTGCTCATTTTCATTGCCCTTGAGCCCTGGCGGTAACGCCGTCCAGATGACCGAGTCGATATTTCTTGCACGCGTCCACTCGCTCAGCTTAGGAATCTCGGCGGGAGAATCCTGTCCCTTCGACCAATCGCCGATGTTGTCCTTCGTTGTTTCTTCCCGCCGCTTCAACTGTTTTATCGCGACTTCGAGACTATCGCTGTCCATAAGGGTCCATAGCGATCGCACGGGGCGGGCGTCAGGCGAGATGACCAGTGTGATTCGATCGTCCTTGGATTGACGCGCGAATTCGACTGGAATCAGCGGACCGTCATCGAACCAGTACCGCTGGATTGGCAGACTTCGAGGATCCCAGATTAGAGAACCCCAGCCCAGACATGCGATATTGCGCTTCATTACCACGATGCCCTCTTCGCCGACCGGGCGAACTCCACATGTCTGGCGTGAGTCTCCGCGGTCACAGGCAGGGCAGCCGTCGTTATCTTTGCCCGGATCGCCTCCATCCTCTCTCGCGTCAGGCTTCGACTCGACGAAGCGCGAACGGAGAAGTTGATGTAGCGGTGCAACTCCGCCAGGCTCATGCAGACGACGCCTCGCATGCGCCAGCCACGGAACCGCTTTGCCATATCCTCGTGCTCTTCAAACCGCACGAACTTCTCCTCCGTTTTCAGCTCGGCGTCGCCCACGAACACGGCGACGGGCCTAAGCTCCCAAGGACCAACGACGCCGAGTTTGACCAGGGCCTTCGCGTGTCCTTCGTTCTGCAGCAGTGGATTGTAGAAAGTGAATCGCTTCGACTTGATTCCCATCATGCGGGACCAGCGGCCCGCCCTGAATGTTTGCGTCCACCTTTGCTGCCCGGGGCTTGCGAATATCCATCCGCCCATGTCCTTGGTCTCGATCACGAATACCCCGGCGGGCGATATGAGGATGTGATCGATCTGTGCCGTCCCTCCTCCAGAGCGAAGCAGCACGTTATTGAGCAGCGGCCAGTCCCGGTAACGCCTCGTCAACACCTTTTGGACCCGTCGCTCGCCGGCGTTTACCTTTGGCGCGGATGTCCGCAATACCGCAATGGGTTTCGAACCGTGCCGATACGGTGCCTCTGTCGGTGACGAGACTCGGGTATCAGGCGTCGAAGTTGGGGTTCTGCGTTTGGGGCGAAACAGAAGTAGCAGCGCCACCAAGACGAGTGCTGCTCCCAGCCACCCGCTCCAAGCGCCAGCTGCGTCGTCCCATCCAGGCGCAACCACCGCCTCGTGGACGACGATTCTCTGACCCACCTGCACATAGTCCGCCTCTTCGATCCGATTCCATTCCTGCAATTGCTCGACGGTGACGCCATGCCGCGCGGCAATTTTCGAGAGCGTTTCTCCCGACTCAACGTGTACTACTATCGTTTCGCTCATTGCCCGTGAGTGATCGCTTCCCTCGGTACCGGCGACACGGATCCGCGATGCGTACGAGACTCAGCGAGAATCGCTCCCATTGCCGGGCGAAATACCGTCCTGAGACCTCAAGCGCGGGTTCAGACGCGCGAGCGGTTCCGCGAACGCGTCCTCCAGCTTGACGAAGTGCTGGCACAGCCACTCGATCATCGCGGGCCAGTTCTCGTCGTCATAGCCATCGAACGGATGTGCGTGAGAGATTCTGCTCGCCTTCTTGTCGTCCAGTCTTTGCCATTTGAGTTCGGCGCCAAAACGCTCTTCGATTTCCTGCCTATCCCGTTCAAGCCGATCAAAAATCCATTTGTTCTCACTTGCCTCGGCACGCGCGAGGTAAAGTTCAACGCGCGCCTCGCTCTTCAAGAAAATCAGGCTGAATCCACAGCTTGACACGCCGGTGGCGCTACTCAGCCAGTGATCCTTCGAAGGGCTGATGTTGGCGTACCGCGCAATGTTGCGGGACCGCAGCTCCTCCAGCGTCCTTGTCCAGAAGGCCCGGCGCATCTCCTGGCGGCGCTTTTGGGTGCCCTGTACAGATTTTTCCTCTGATTCCTTCGCAGCCATTCCGATCATGTAATCCGCCGCCTCGGGCGTCGGGATGATCTGTTGCAGGTCGATCAGAATCTCCTCACCGAAGCTATACGGCAACACCCGGAAACACTGCGCCTGAACCCCGTGTCCGATCAGCCACAGTACGGTCGCCGTGACTTCCTTTCGAAAGTTCGCCGCGACCAATATCAACCGTTGCTCGTTGCCCGCGTTGAGCACCGTGTCGTCTAGATCTTCAATGTCGAGGAATTCGCACAGGTTTGCCACTGCGTTCTGGCCGTCTAACCACCGGTCGAGGTACTTCTGATAGATTTCGACGATCTCCGCCTTCTTAAGGCTGGAGCAGTAGGCCACGTACTTGAGTGCCTGCCATACAACATCGCGGCCGGAATCGTCGAGCTTGTTCTCGACGACCACCAGCCGTCCTCCCTTGTCAAGCGCCAGCAAATCGAGCCGCTCGCGGGTGTCCGCGAAGCCGTCGAACTCCTTCTGAATGACCAGAAGTTCCTCGCCAAGCGCCTCCGGCGTTTGCACCAGCCACTCCTGAAGATGGGGCCGCTCTTGCAGGTTCAGATCGATAAAACGCCGTTTCTCAAGCCGGACGAGGCGATTCTCCGACAGGTTCACCTTAAACATAGGGGCTCATATACTACTGCTGCTCTTTGTCGGCAGTCTCATTGATTCTTGTGGCAAAAGCCACAACGTTACTTGACTTCGGCTAACCCAACGAAGATTGTTCGGCGACAAACTGGATCCCGCAGACCATGATGCAGACGAACCCGAAATTCATGGCGGATAGAGCTGAGTTGGACAAAGAGGAGCAAGATTAAGCATTGCTACTCTATGCGATCTTCCAGTAGATGTGCTTTCCCGAAGAGATGAAATCCACGCGAAGGATGCGGTGGTTTTTCTGCCTAATCCAGTCCACCCAAAAAGAGGAACAACATCGGTTTCAGAATAGCGGGAAATCCTTAGCCTGAATGGACTGGTTTATGGGGGAAATATCAGCACCTATAATCGCCCATCGTCAGTCTAGAGGGGGGTTGAAATAATGGGTGACCGCCAGCAATTGGTGGCAATTGCTGCCGGTGAAGTACTGCCAAGCGCCAAAGCGTCGAACAACCCAGAACCGTACGCGAGCCAAACAACCAAGCGTGAGAAGAGTCGGATAGGTGGATTTTCCGGCCTTAAGAATTCCGGAGCGCGACCGCCAGTGCCTAGCAAGTGCGCCGGTTTCCTAGCGGGAGGTGAGGCGCATCACCTAGTTAACCATACTGACAAGGAAGTTGTTTTCCTGAAAATCGGCAACCAGGCAACGGGTGATGAGGTGAACTATCCAAATAACGATCTCCAGGCCGTGATGGGTCAGGAGGGACGTTGGCAATTCGGGCACAACGACGGTACACCCTACTAGCGAACACGTGCCGATACCAAACCCTCGCCTAACCTTTTCTGTCCCAGGTTGGTTCCCGGACAAAAACACTGTTCCGCGCAGAAAAGGATGCGAGCAAACGTGTGACTGACTTTCCAAATCTAAGGGAAATAGAACCGGAGCAGGTTTCGGCAACGCTTACGCATGCGCAAGTAATGAGCGGTATCCCAATTCCGCCAATCCGCTTACTTCAAGTTATGTCACCCGACGAATGGGAAGTATTTACGGAAGAATGGTTATATTTTCACAAAGATAACGGAACCTATCAATCGATCCAGCGCTTTTCCGGGCCTGGCGACTTGGGACTAGACGTGGTTGCTTTTTCGTCCAATGAGGGGTTCAGTAAGCCTTGGGATAGTTTCCAGTGCAAGCACTACAACCACGCGCTAACGCCCGGAGATGTTTACGGGGAAATCGGCAAGATTGTCTACCATTCGTATCTTCGTACACCGCCATTTAATCAGTTGTGCCGCGTCCCGCAGCGCCACGTTTTCGTAGCGCCCCTTGGTGTGGGAATCCAACTTGGTCGGCTATTAAGGGACACCGGTCGCCTCAAGGAGGTGGTGCGAGCTAAGTGGACGAGTCATTGCGTACCCGCAATTGGAGCCGGGATTGAGGCTCCCCTTGAGGACGGACTGCTCAAGTATTTTGACGACTTCAATTTTGCCATCTTCGAAAACCGAAATTCTAGTCAGTTGGTGGAGGAACACTCCCAAACAGTATTTCATGCCGCGCGATTCGGAGGTGGCTTTCCGCCACGTGACGAGCCTGACGTGCCTCCATCGAAGCCTACGGAGTCCGAGAGTGTGTATCTTCGAAAATTACTCCAAGCCTATGGCGACCATCTCGGCTTTCCCGTGACCTCAGGCGAAGCACTGGCGTCTCATGCACAACTGGAGAACCACTACAATCGCCAGCGCGTGCTGTTTTACAGTGCCGAGTCGCTAAGAAATTTCGCGCGTGATCGTACCCCAGAGCGGACCTTCGACTTACTCCAGGATGACGTTTACAACGGCGTAATCGACATTTGTGAGGCCGAGCATTCCGATGCTTTGGAAAGACTTCGCAATACCGTATCGGCAGCCGGCCAGATGGATGTGAGCGGAAACGCTCTTGCCAGCGTCACAAGGGTAGCCGACAAACAGGGTATTTGCCATCAACTTGCCAATGACGATCGCCTTACATGGACAGAGCAGCCATGACCGGCAGAAAGGCTAGCCCATTCAACAGTGCGTTAGAAACTGGCGTTCGAGCGTTGTCAATCCTTACTGCCAGTTATCCTAAGGTGCACGATCTTGGTAGGCTCGTCCAGTACGACTACCTCACAGTGCATTCTGCGGACGCTAATGGTCCGCCCAGCCTACATCCACCCTTGCCGCTTCGTTCTGGCGAATTACTTGTCCGACGCGGATTGATCGAATCGGGCCTGCGTCTGATGATGAGCAGGTCGTTAGTCCGCCGCGAGCTTCACGCCAATGGATTTCTTTTCGGAGCGGAGGATTCGGCCACATCGTTTCTCGATAACTTGAGTTCACCCTACTCTGTTGCGCTCCGCAATAGGGCCGATTGGGTCGCGACCACGTTCGACGAATTGAGTGTCGAACAACTCGATTCCGTCGTCAAACGTCTGTTTGAGGCTTGGACGATTGAGTTTCAGCCTAGCCAAACCAGGTCACAAGCGGAGTTGCCGTTATGAGCAGTTTGCTACTTCGGTATCTTGCTTTTCTCGGACCAAACAAACCCCTGGCAGATCTTTCATTTGTTCCAGGCCTAAATGTCATTTGCGGTGCTTCTGAGACCGGGAAGTCTTTTGTAGTTGAGAGCATTGACTTCATGCTGGGTCAGCAAGCCCCAGTGCGGGACATACCCGAAAGAAGCGGGTATGACCGCATCAGGTTTTCTATAGAGAGTGCTGACTGGCCGCTGTTGACGCTGGACCGCAGTATCGAGGGCGGAGATTTCCAAGCATCCGAAGAATTGCTAACCGACGGTTCGCCTCAATTGGACCCGAAGATCCTCAAAGGCAAACATAGCGCCAACAGGGAGGACACACTTTCGTATGCATTGCTTGAGCGTATTGGTCTGAAAAAGAAGATCTTGCGTAAGAATGCTGCTGGAGAAACCCGTTCACTAAGCTTCCGCGATTTGGCACGACTATGCGTCGTCACCGAGCAAGAAATCCAGCGAAGTATTTCTCCGCTCTTATCAGGTCAGGTACTTTCGGCTACAACAGAATATGCCACTTTCAAGCTACTAGTGACAGGCACCGATGACAGTGGCTTGATTGCTGCTGCTAAGGTGTCGAGCCAACGTGACCAAGATACCGGCAAGATGGAACTGCTGGATCAAATGATTGCCGATCTTCGGGAGGAACTTGAGGAGGAAGGGGTTGAGGAGCAGGAGCTAAACGACCAGCTTCAGCGGCTCGACAAGTCCATATTGGCGCAAAATGAAGCGCTTAAAGCCGTCCAGAAGACACTAGATGCCATTCTTGAGCGCCGCAGTCTTGCGGTCAGAGAGTTGCGAGACCGAAAGGCGAGAATCGAAGAGATAGAAGAGCTTGTGAAGCGATTCAGGCTTCTCGATAGTCACTATCAGTCAGATTTGGTGAGACTTGCCGCCATTTATGAGTCGGGCACTCTTTTCGTCCATCTTGAGCAACATTCTTGTCCACTTTGTGGCGCCTTGCCTGGCGATCAGCATCTCGACACGGAATGTGAGGGGAATGCTGATTCCGTAGTGGAGGCGGCTCAGGGGGAAATGATCAAGATCAACCGCCTACGGCATGAACTCGGCGATACGATTGCGACACTGAATACTGAGCGGGGCGAGTTGGAGGAATCAATGGTCCAATTTGAAAAGGAGGACAAAGCGTCAGAAAAGGAGCTCAACGAGATTGCTTCGCCTGCGGTATCTACCGAGCGGGCGTCTTACGATCAGTTGGTCTCGAAGAGGGCGGATGTTCGGTATTCGATTGAGAAGATAAACCGCCTGAATCAACTAACTAGTCAACGCGCCAAACTTGACAGAGCGCAACCGGAGACCTCGGTGACTCAGACACAAGTTTCGAAGAATTTACTGGACGAGTTCGCACAGACTGTCGAAGGAATATTGCAGGAGTGGCATTTTCCAAACGCTAATCGCGTTTTCTTTGATGAGCGCAAACGGGATATCCAGATATCCGGTAAGGACCGAGGGAGCACAGGGAAGGGTCTTCGCGCGATTACGCACGCTGCCGTAAAGATCGGCCTATTGGAATTCTGCTTGGGGCGGAATCTTCCCCATCCGGGCTTTGCCGTTCTCGACTCTCCGCTATTAGCATACTGGGAACCGGAAGGCGATGACGACGATTTGCGCGGAACTGACTTGAAGGAAATGTTCTACCGCTATCTGATGAGTCTGCCAAAGGACCGGCAGGTCATTATTGTCGAGAACGAAACTCCGCCGGACTTCGTAGTCTCTCGCGACGTCAACGTAATCCGGTTCACAAAAAACCCTCATCAAGGTCGCTACGGTTTTTTCCCGCGCACGGGATTGAACGATTCCAATTAGATTGGGTGCAGGAGCTTGGAAATGATCGACTCGTACTTTCTTTCCTATTCGTGTGGCTTGTGAATCCTGACGCGACCGTTCCGCAATAATCCGAGTTATGTTTGATCGGCAGATTCTCACCGTACACTAGCGCAGGAATTCAGAATTTGATTGAGCACTACAGCGCTTCGAACGCCCGATAGCACAACGATTCTGATCGTAAGTCCCACTTAAACAAGATGCATTGCTGAAGTCAGTTTCCGAATAGCGTAATATCGCGCGCAAACTGGGCAACCCGGAAGAACAACGGAGGGGAACCGACGGTCCAATCGTATGGATCAATTCTTCGACAAGCCTATTCTCAACTCGCCCTATGAGTATCCGTCACGGCACTGGGAATTGGACGAGAGTGGCCAGCCCACTAACCAGATTCTTGAGGAGCGTCGCCGCGTATCCTTTGTTACGCCTATCCCGCAGCCTAAAGGGCGTAATCAGCGCAAACTGATCTTTGAAGAGCAGGCGAAAGCGCTCGAAGCTGAGGGGCAGCAGTACGAATTGGCGGAAACCATGAACGGAATTCGTCATCAGGTGGATGCTTGGCGCCAGGAGCTTGATCCGAACCGCTGGAAAGTCACGCCAGAAACAGCGCTTCTTTTGCAGCACTGGCGCAGCCATAGGTTCAGCGGTATTCGGCCGTTTTTCTGTCAGGTCGAGGCCGTGGAAACGGCTATCTGGCTGACGGAAGTTGCTCCGAAACTGGGCCAGGAAGGTCGCAAGATTCTCGATCATCTCGCCGCCGCCAACGAGCAGGCCAATCCAGGTCTGAGTCGAATGGCCTTGAAACTCGCTACCGGCGCGGGCAAGACCACCGTGATGGCCATGATCATTGCTTGGCAGACGGTAAACGCTGTGCGTCGGCCCACTAGCCGAAGATTCACACGAGGATTCTTGCTCGTTACACCGGGAATTACGATAAAGGACCGCCTCCGCGTGCTTCAGCCCAACGATCCGGATAGCTACTACGGCAGCCGCGAACTGGTTCCGAGCGAAATGCTCAGCGACTTGGAACGCGCCAAGATCGTTATCACCAACTATCACGCCTTCATGCTGCGGGAACGGCTCTCTCTATCCAAGGGCGGCCGTTCGCTGCTACAGGGCCGCGGGTCGGAGATTGCCACCTTGGAAACCGAAGGTCAGATGCTTCAGCGGGTGACGCCAGGGCTGATGGGCATCAAGAACATTATGGTGCTCAATGACGAAGCGCATCATTGCTACCGGGAGAAACCGCCCGAAGAGGACGAGGAAGGCGCACTGAGGGGTGATGATCTCAAAGAGGCTAAGAAAAACAAGGAAGCTGCTCGCGTTTGGATATCGGGGCTCGAAATAGTTAAAGCTCGGCTAGGCGTTGAACGCGTGATTGACTTATCCGCTACGCCGTTCTTCCTGCGTGGATCCGGGTACGCGGAGGGAACGTTGTTCCCTTGGACGGTAAGCGATTTTTCGCTCATGGATGCAATTGAGAGCGGAATCGTCAAGCTGCCCCGAGTGCCGATCGCCGATAACATTCCCGGCGAGGAAATGCCGAAATTCCGAAATCTTTGGGTTCACATCGGCAAGAAGATGCCCAGGAAAGGACGGGGCAAGGGAACTGTGCTTGATCCCTTGAAAATCCCGGTCGAACTCCAGACCGCACTGGAGGCTCTTTACGGTCACTACGAGAAAATCTTCGATCTTTGGGGCAAGGCCGGTATTGAAGTGCCTCCATGTTTCATCGTCGTGTGCAATAACACTTCAACGTCCAAGCTCTTATACGACTACATTTCCGGATTCAAGCGGGCTAACGAGGACGGTTCTACAACAGTGGAGCAGGGTCGCCTAAGGTTGTTCCGTAACTTTGACGAAAATGGCGCTCCGCTTGCTCGTCCCCATACGCTCCTTATCGACAGCGAGCAACTTGACTCGGGTCAGGCCTTGGACAGGAACTTTAGAGCTGCGGCCAGCGACGAGATTGAGCGCTTTCGCCGAGAGATTGTCGCAAGGACAGGAGACCGGCGGCAGGCTGAAAAGCTATCTGATCAGGACTTGCTTCGGGAGGTTATGAATACCGTCGGAAAGGCAGGGCGGCTTGGGGGAGATACTCGTTGCGTCGTGTCAGTATCGATGCTGACCGAGGGGTGGGACGCAAATTCCGTTACACATGTCCTTGGAGTGCGGGCTTTTGGCACACAACTGCTGTGCGAGCAGGTCGTCGGTCGGGCGCTCAGAAGACAGTCCTATGACCTTAACGAAGATGGCCTGTTTGACGCGGAGTACGCCGATGTCTTCGGGATCCCGTTCGATTTCACCGCCGAGCCCGTCATCGCACTTCCGGTTCCGCCCCGGGAGACCGTGCAAGTTCACGCAGTTACGCCGGAGCGGGACGCTTGCGAAATTCGCTTTCCGCGGGTGCAGGGTTATCGCGTAGAACTTCCGGACGAGAAACTATCGGCCAAATTCACTGCGGATTCGACTCTGGAACTCACGCCGAATCTGGTGGGCCCGACCATTACGCGGAACCAGGGAATCATTGGAGAAGCGGTGGATCTGAACCTTGATCGCCTAGACAATGTCCGCTTACCGACTCTGCTGTTTCACCTCACGCAACGGCTCGTGGAGACAAAGTGGCGGGATGCTGGCGAAGCCCCGAAATGGCACCTTTTCGGCCAACTGAAGCGGATTACTCGCTTGTGGATTGAGAATCACCTGGTCTGCAAGGGCAACACGTTTCCCGCCCAGCTCATGTACAGGGAACTCGCCGATATCGCTTGCGAGCGCATCAGGAGAGGAATCGTGGCCCACTATGAGGACGCTCGCCCGATCAAAGTTGTGCTCGATCCTTACAATCCGACCGGGTCGACGATCAACGTGCGTTTCGCCACCTCAAAACTAAATCGCTGGAAGACCGACCCGCAGCGCTGTCACGTAAACTGGGCCGTGTGCGACAGCGACTGGGAGGCCGAGTTCTGCCGTGTTGCGGAATCGCATCCCCAAGTTCGCACTTACGTAAAAAACCAGGGTTTCGGCTTCGGAGTGCCTTACCTTTACGGCTCCAAGGCTCGAACCTATATACCCGATTTCATTGTGCTGGTGGAAGACGGGCGCGGGGACGACGACCCCCTGCATCTCATCGTGGAAATCAAAGGCTACCGCGGAGAGGACGCCAAGGAGAAGAAATCCACTATGGAAACCTATTGGGTACCAGGAGTGAACAGGCTGGGGGCATATGGTCGCTGGTCATTCGTCGAGTTCACCGATGTGCACAAAATCTGGGATGAATTCAATGCCACCGTGAAAGGGCGCGATTAATGGCTCGCAAGCCTCGATCCCCGAAGGAAGTCGGTGCGCTGCGACATCGGAACAAGCGCAGGAACATCCCCACGGCCGAGCTTGAGACCGTGATGGAAGAGGATGATCGTGGCGCTATCCAAGTCGCATACGAACGTCGCGATCCCGATTTGGATCCGCAACTTGTCTGGCGTGGGAAGGACACGAAAAACTGGTCGGACTTGGTGGTTCAGGTACCGCCGCTGTTTATCCAGGAGAAGATTCATCCCCGGGCATTGATCAGCGACCTATTGCGGCATAGCGAGAAAGCTGAGGCTGAACGTGCCACTACCGAAACAGGCTTTCAGCCTAACTTGTTCGCCGACTTTGACGGCTTGCCCCAAGGCCAGGCCCGAACCGAGTTCTATCAGCACGATGCCAATTGGTCGAATCGGATGATTCTTGGTGACAGCTTGCAGGTAATGGCGTCGCTGGCGCAACGAGAGAGGCTCCGTGGCAAGGTGCAGTGCATCTACATCGACCCGCCCTATGGAATCAAGTTCAACTCCAATTTCCAGTGGTCAACGACCAGCCGCGACGTACGGGACGGCAAACGAGAGCATATCAGCCGCGAGCCCGAGCAGGTGAAGGCGTTCCGCGATACGTGGCGCGATGGAATACATTCGTATCTGACGTATTTGCGGGATCGGCTGACGGTAGCGCGGGATTTATTGACCGAGAGCGGGTCAATTTTCTTGCAGATCGGGGACGAGAACGTGCATCGAGTGCGAGCGTTAATGGATGAGGTGTTTGGGGAGGAGTCGCTCGTTACCATTATCACATTCAAGAAAACGGCTGGACTTGGGAAAGGCCAGATGGCTGAAGTTACTGACTTTGTTCTTTGGTATGCAAAGTCTAGGGAAAGCGTAAAGAGACGACTACTTTTTAGTCCAAAAACTCCGGAGAGTGATCCGGCGTACTCAATCTTGAAAGAGGGTATTGGGCAATTCCGACGTATCAAGAGTGGAGAGATTGTCCCGGCAAACGAACATGCTCGATTTCAGATACTTTTGGCTGCTGGCCGGACCCCAAGCTGTGTCTACACAATTGAGGCATTCGGGCAAAAGTATTCCCCAACAGCCGGCAGAAGTTGGTCTACCAACCAAGAAGGCATGCGAAAGCTCTTTGCCTCCGACCGTGTTGTGCAATCGGGACGAACGTTGAACTATGTTCGATATGCGGGAGATAACCCCGTAAATCCTCTTTCGAATCTTTGGGCAGACACAGCGTCTGGAAGCGGAATGGGCAAGGTGTATGTTGTCCAAACGTCTGTCAAAGTCATCCAGCGATGCATCCTCATGGCCACCGATCCAGGCGATCTTGTTCTTGATCCTACGTGCGGTTCCGGCACCACTGCATACGTTGCAGAGCAGTGGGGGCGCCGCTGGATCACGATCGATACTTCCCGCGTTGCTCTAGCGCTCGCGCGAGCCCGCATAATGGGCGCCCGCTATCCTTACTACTTGCTCGCTGACAGCCGCGACGGAAAAAATAAAGAAGCCACGCTCTCCGGCAAGACTCCCTCCGATGCGACTACGTACAACGACATCCGCCAGGGCTTCGTGTACAAGCGAGTCCCCCACATCACCTTGAAGTCCATTGCCAACAACGCCGAAATCGACGTGATCGGGGAGAAATTCCAGGAAGAGCTTGAGCTGCTTCGCGCTGGGCTCAACCAAGCGCTGAAGGAAGATTGGAAGGAGTGGGAGGTTCCTCGCGAGGCCAGCAACAACTGGCCGCAAGATGCAAAGAAATTTCATGCGGAGTGGTGGGAGCAGCGTATCGCTCGGCAGAAGGAGATTGATGCCTCCATTGCCGCCAAGGCTGACTACGAATATTTATTCGACAAGCCCTACGAAGACAAGAAGAAGGTGCGCGTTGCCGGTTCGTTCACGGTGGAAAGTATCTCACCGCACCGGGTTTTGGGTTTTGACGAAAATGACCAACTACTCGACAGCGTCAGGGAAGAGAGGGCCAGTTATGGCGATACGCAGGACTTCGCTGGCGTGATCTTGGAGCACCTTAAGTCTACGGGAGTCCAGCAGGCTCACAAGGAAGATAGGATCGCCTTTTCTTCGATCACTCCTTGGCCGGGCGATCTTATCTGTGCGGAGGGGCGGTATGCCGAGGGTAGCGAGGACTCTGTTGTCGAGAAGCGTGCTGCTATCTTTATTGGGCCCGAGTTCGGCACCGTAGCACGACCGGATCTGGTTGCAGCCGCGCGAGAATCAGCGGACGCCAACTTTGATGTTTTAGTGGCCTGTGCGTTCAACTACGAGGCCCATGCCTCGGAGTTCAACAAGCTGGGTCGCGTTCCCGTCCTCAAGGCTCGCATGAACGCGGACCTACATATGGCCGGCGACTTAAAAAACACTGGGAAAGGCAATTTGTTCGTGATCTTTGGCGAGCCGGATATCGAAGTCCTTTCGGTAGCGGGGAGGGAAGCCGACGCCGAGAAGATTCAAGTCAAGATCAATGGTGTGGACGTTTTCCACCCCAACACCGGCGAAGTTCGCAGTGACGGCGCCGACGGCATCGCCTGCTGGTTCATCGACACCGAGTACAACGAAGAGAGCTTTTTCGTCCGCCACGCTTACTTCTTGGGAGCGAACGACCCTTACAAGGCACTAAAAACCACACTAAAGGCCGAAATCAATCAGGAAGCCTGGGCCACGCTCCGAAGCGACGTCTCACGCCCCTTCGATAAACCCCAATCGGGTCGCATCGCTGTCAAAGTCATCAATCATCTCGGCGACGAAGTGATGAAGGTCTTTCGAGTATGAGTGCAAGCGCACCGGAAGACGAGGGATCACGTGGCAAGCGCTTACTCTGTAGTAGCAAAGCCAATCCCGTAAGAACAGTCAGTCCTTCTGATTGTCTTCGCTGTTGCCGTTATTCAGCGTATTTTCTTTGCGGCGAAAAATGGAACTATTAGGCAGAAGACTTACAGTTCTCAGCTATAACCAATTTGGCTCTGTTCTTCCTGCTGGATCGTCTGCAAGGCGACCTTGTTGGACGTGACCACAAATCGCTCTATGAATGCGGTCTGGTCTGCCTGATTGTTGAAGCGGTCGGGTGAAGTCTCTTCCTCAAGGAATAGGCGTAGTAACTTGCGCAGTTCCGCGTCTCTTCGCGTGATGTGTCGCCGTAAAAGAAGCTCTTTTCCGGCGCTTGATTGAGTCTGTTCGGCAAGCAGTTGGGGAGCGAAGATCGGGTTGCGCCGATTTGCGCTTCGGGCGATGAGAATTGTCCGAATGCACCAGAGCACTCGCTTGGCAAGCAGGTTTGAGTTCAGTTCGGTGCCGAACCTAGCAAGATACCAACCCAGATCTGCAGCCCACGCAATGTCGGACATGTAGTCTGATCGGTATTGGAAAGCATCCTGGAGTCTTGGCAAGTATCCGTTCGGATCCAGTAATGGCTTAGCCTCCCGCACCAGATGGCAGAGGAATAGGTCACCTTCGCGGGCATTTTTTTTAAGTGTCTGCCATGGATACAGAAACAGTGAGAGATGGCCGGCCGTAATACGACGCGTTTCGTTCTCCAGCGCGATCATCAACAGATCGGTGTCGGAGCTATCTAACTCATCGGCTCGGGCAAGACTACCAAATAGCAGGGTTGCCACTACTGACATGAGCGTCTGGGTCTTGAACTAGGCTGACGCATGGCTAGATACCTAAGGGCCACTAGTGGTTTTGTCTGAGCCTTGCGTTCGTGCCAGGGCCTCCTTTGACAATTGGCGAGCTGCAGCACGTGCTTGTATGACTTGGTCTCGATTCTGGAGAACGACTTGCTGCTTGTTTGGATCTAGGACACCGGGTTCTATTTCGAGGTTGTACTTGCTCATTAAATAAAAACTGAGGCTCAGTCGACATGAGTGAACAAGGCGCTTATCTGTCATCCCCAGCTCAGCGGAAATTGCGGTCTGTCGTTCTGGCGGCAAAGCTGGGTTAGGCACTATCACAAGATTGATTTCGTGGGCCCATTCGAAATCCAGAGAGGGATCGATTGAGGAGGGCCGAGAATCGGCGACTGCGCTAATGCGGCTCAGTTTATAGTCCCGGAAATCGTTGTGATCCCTAGACCATGATCGGATGTACCAGCGTTCGTCGCTATAGGCCAGGGCATGGGGCGCAATTATCCGCGATGGCTGAGGAGAACCGGTCAGCGAAGCATATTCGATGACGACCTCCAACCTGTTGCGGATTGCTTGGAGAACGCGAAGCAGTACCGCCGGATCGGTCGGCCGACCGCCAAGTGTGACCACCTCGATCGGGAGTGCGCTACGGAACCAGCTATCTTCCTGACGTATCCATTGGTTTTCGATGGCTATCAACTGCAAAAGGTGTTGATCGATATTCCCGCCGATGAACGCAGGCTCATACTTTTCGCTACGTCTATAAGCCTTCTCGGCCGGATCGTAAGCGAGGTTGTCCGGCGCAATCTTTTCATACTGCCCGATGTCCACCGAGGCCTGTTGCGCTGAGATGCCAAACGTTTCCGCCATGTCCTTTCGGTTGAAGCGTCCGTCCCAAAACAAGCGAAAATCGATGAATTCCAACCGGCGGCGAACCCCCCAGCGCAGCTGTTCACCCGCCTCATCCATACTATCCTCCTATAATAACGACTAATTCATGATGAATACATCAAGAAACTTGATGTATAATCGCAATATCCGTATATTCTATTGCCGGATGGCGGGGCATGATAACCCCGTCCCGACTGTGTTGAGGGGACCGAATGGGAAATACCCAAACAAATCAACATATTGAGCAGGCTTACCGCGTGCTCAGCCTCGACGGTGGTGGAATGCGCGGCATCTACACTGCGGCCTTTCTTGCGCGGCTGGCGGATCAATTTAGCCGGATCCGTGACGAAGCGGCGCTTGACCTCGGACGCGGTTTCGACCTGATCACGGGAACCAGCACTGGCGCAATCGTCGGCTGCGCCCTCGCCATCGGCCGGCCGATGCAGGAAATCGTCGGGCTCTACCGCGAGCATGGTTCCAAGATATTTCCGCATCGGATTGCCGGCAAGGTAAGTGCCGTTTATCGGGCTACACAGGGCGGCCGGTACGTGCGAGCGGGCGATAAGGCGCTCCGAGATGCGCTTGAATCAGTTCTGGGCGACACAACCATGCGGGATGTGTACGTCAAGCGCGGAATCTCACTGTCAATACCTGCTGTCCTGATGAGTGAGCATCGTGCTTGGGTATTTAAAAAGACGCGGTGCAGCGGGGTGCGCGACGATAACTATACGCTGGTCGATGTCTGCATGGCATCCAGTGCGGCGCCGATCTACCGCTCGCTCGCAGCGATCAACGATCCCAACGATCCTGACGGGCCTCAGCAAGTTTTTGCGGACGGTGGTCTTTGGGCCAACAACCCAATCTTGGTTGGCTTGGTCGACGCGCTGACCACCGCCGAGCCTGACCGACCGATAGAGATCTATTCGCTTGGGACCTGTCCGCGCCCAGAGGGCGAACACATTGATGCGAAGTCGGCGCACCGATCGGTGTTGGGCTGGTCGCTTGGCGTCGATGTCGCGCCGCTGAGCATTTCGACCCAGGAGTTTGCCTTCGACCAAATGGCGAGACTCTTGGCCAATGCCATCAGCAGCAGCGGACGTACTGTCCGACGTGTGCGTTTCCCCAACAGGCCCGTACCGACAAGCATGATGCCATATCTGGGTCTCGACGATACCCGGCAGGAGGCACTAGGCCGCTTGATTTCGCAAGCTCACACGGACGCCGACCTGACGAAGAGCATCTGCGATGACCCCAATAGCGACGACGGCGAGATGATCCGACGTCTCATTAACGATTTACCGGCGGTGCCGGCGAATGGCGCGGTTTGGGACCACGCCTCCCTAGACAAAAAGTAAGGAGAAGTAATGTTCGACTGTTCCAAGGATATCCGGGCGTATCACAATCAAGAGGTTACTCTGCCCAAGACCGAGCAAGACAGGATGCGTGATCGGCGCAACTCCAACCGGGAGCGAGTGCGCAGGGGATTGAAGAGGGCGGATAAGCCGAAGCCAATCGAATTCGTCTCGCAGGGCAGCTACGCTATGAAGACGATGGTTCGCGACCCAGACAACGACTACGACATAGACGATGGCGTCTACTTCCGGAAGGAAGATCTGGTCGGCACACGCGGTGCCGAGATGACTTCCCTCCAGGCTCGCCAAATGGTTCGCGATGCCGTCGATGACGGCCAATTCAAGCAAGCACCGGAGGTGCGCTCGAATTGCGTGCGGGTGTACTATCAAGCCGGATACCATGTTGATCTACCCGTCTACCGCCGGGTGGTTACTTCGACCTTTTATGGCGAAGAGGTCCACTACGAACTGGCTTCCAGCAGCGGCTGGAAGCGGTCCGACGCCCGCGATGTGACAAAGTGGTACGAAGAAGAGCGCGCGAGATCGGCCGATGGTCAGCAGTTCCGTCGCATCAACCGGGATTTGAAGAAGTACGCTCGCAGTCGCCGTAGTTGGCGCACCGGCATACTGAGCGGTTTCGGTATCTCCGTCCTTTTGGCCGAACGTTTCCGGCAGAGCGGTCGTGAGGATCTTGCTCTCTACAGCACCATGCTGGCGATACGGGACAGGCTGAACTGGGATCTTGAGATCGCCCATCCGGTCACTCCTGGCGAATACATCACCAGTGGGGCTCACGACGCCCGGGCACGATCTTTTCGCGACAAGCTGACGGACGCGATCGATACACTACGGCCGTTGTTCAGGAGCGACTGCACGCGCGAACGAGCGGTTAAGTGCTGGGACAAGGTTTTTGCCACGACCTTTTTCAGTGAGCGACTTGAGAATGAGAAGCGGGCTGCGGCTTCGGCGCCAGCCATTATCGGTTCGGCTGCACTCCTATCGTCTACGTCGGCAGCTGCGAACGCCGTGAGAAGCGCCGGTGGCGGCCGCTCTGCCTGAGACAGCGTTGCCACTCAGCGGGCGTCGGATGGCGCTTCAACTAGAGGCGCGTCTACGCGAGCGGACGGAGCAGGCCCCCGAACGGCTGGATGCGCGGATGATGCGGAGGTGCTATCCGCGCCGCCAATTTGTCGCTGGCTGGCGGATAGGTGTCACTTTTTCTGACGAGATCGTGCGCCACATCGATCTAGTGGCCACCGCTGGTTTTCCGTCTGTCCCGGTTCGCACCGCGTTGGTTGACCACCCACCGTTCATGACTTGGCCCCATGTGGAAAGCGACGGCATTATGTGTTTGCTGCCCAACATGGCGGAGTGCGACCCCGACGATCCATGCGCTGTGGCTGAGAACCTTTTGGGGCGGTCCGTTCAGTTAGTCGAAGACCTATTGGAAGGGTCAATCATCGAGCGGGACTTTCGCGAAGAGTTTTTGACCTACTGGCAGTACAAGTCACATGAGGACGGCACACGTTTCTTCAGCCTGCTTACTCCGGAGCCGCCTTCTCGCGTCGTGCGTGTCTGGAGAGATGACGGCCTTGAGATTGCGGGAGAGGACGAGAGCACCTTAATGCGGTGGGTGCGTCGCCGTTTCGGTACCGATGCCCATGCAAAGACCGAGGAGGCTGCCTTCATTTGGCTGTCGAAGCCGCCGCTCCCGGTTGAATATCCCGAAACGGCGTCCGACTTGCATGTATTGGCAGTTAATGCAGGACAGGATGCAGCTTCAGCCCTGGCGCAAGCCGCGGTCGGCGAGCCCGACCAAGTGGTTGCTCTGCTCGGGGCACGCGGACGAGGTGGATCTGGTCTCATCGCGGTCAAGGCCTCAAACCCAAGAACTACGCATTCTCGTCCGCATTCGGTTACTGACCCGCTGTCAAAGGGTTTCAGACCGGGACGCACACCGAAGCCTTTGTTACTTCGTCGATTTTTTGGATTTAGTCCGGTCATCCGAAGTTCGATACAGCGTGCGGACGCGCACTGGGTGCATGGACGTGGACGCGATCCTCGAACTGCTCGGCTACTGGATTCCACGGTTGTTGTGTTTGGGTGTGGATCGGTTGGCTCGCCAGTTGCCTGCACGCTTGCGCAGGCGGGGGTTGGCAACATCATTCTGGTTGATGTTGATACTTTGAGTTGGCCAAATGTCGGTCGACATCCGCTGGGTGCTACGGCGGTTGGCCTTAACAAAGCGGAGTCCTTGGCCAAGCGACTGCAAGCCGACTTTCCTCATCTTAGGATCGACAGCCGAACTTGCTCCCTACAGGAGTTCTTGCGCAACGAACCTGAACTCCTGGGGAAGGCAGATTTGATCATCGCAGCTACCGGGAGTTGGGGCGCCGAAAGCGCACTTAATCGCTGGCATGTGGAACAGGGTCGGCAGAGCCCGATCCTTTACGGTTGGACGGAAGCACATGCCTGTGCGGGTCATGCTGTGGCTATCGTGCGGAAAGGCGGGTGTTTTCAATGCCACATCAGCCAGACGGGGTCGCCGTCCTTTAGGGTTGCAAAGTGGCCAGACGGCGGAGATCCTAGCCAAGAGGAGCCAGCCTGCGGCGCGCATTACGACCCTTATGGTCCCGTAGAGCTTAGCTACGTGACCGCAATGATCAGCGATATGGCACTGGACTGTTTGCTAAGCCCCCCTTCTCGTTCAATCAGCCGCGTCTTCGCTACATCAACGCGCCGCATTGCTGAGCTTGGTGGGCTCTTGAGCGACGAATGGCTAATCGAACACGGAGAGAACGACTCGGGAATAAGAACGGTTGATCGAGATTGGCCGGAGAACAATTGTGTCGCATGTGGAGATCCGCCGGTCGAGGAAGCGGCATGACGGCACCGAATTGACCCGCGCGTCTGTTTTATTTTGCTTTACTTGAGTAAGAAGTGGGCCGTGAGGGAATCGAACCCGCAACCAATGGATTAAGAGTCCACTGCTCTACCTAGTTGAGCTAACGGCCCAGTGTGGGTTTGGCGTGGTGCGCCAGCCGGTGGAGGTGCAATATTGCCACAGCCGGCGATAAAGGGTGGGGTGGACGATGGGACTCGAACCCACGACGACCAGATCCACAATCTGGGGCTCTACCAACTGAGCTACGCCCACCACGGTTGATGCTGCTGCCCGGCCCGCCGTCTGGGGCGCCGCTTTCGCCGATGGCGCGCCTGGCAGGACTCGAACCTGCAACCACCGGCTTAGAAGGCCGATGCTCTATCCGGTTGAGCTACAGGCGCATCGACTGGTTAGTCCGGGAAAGCGGCGGCCCATTGGCGCAGTGGTCGGGGTAAACGGATTTGAACCGTTGACCTTCTGCTCCCAAAGCAGACGCGCTACCAGACTGCGCCATACCCCGCCGCGTGCCGAGCCAGCGGGGGGCATGATAACACTGGCGGGGGTTTGGGAGGTCGGGACGACCTCCCTCCCAGGCATTCTCCCAGGTTACGTGGCAGGTTCGGCGTAGGCGTCGATGTTGCGGGCTTCGGGAGACGAGTCGGAGAGGATGAGCTTGTGGCGGTAGAAGCGTTCGACGCCGGCGGGGCCCATGCGGGAGCGGCCCAGGCCCGAGAGGTTGAAGGGTTCCTGCTCGAATTCGTGGACCGAGCCGGACAGCGATGCTTCGTTGACGCTGATAACGCCGCCGTTCAGGCGCCGGCCCACTTCCACGCCTTCTTCCTCGCTGCCGGCGAAGACGTTGGCGCTGAGGCCGTAGCGCGAATCGTTGGCCAGTTCGACGGCCTCCTCGATGCTGTCGAAGGGCATGACGGGCAGCACGGGGCCGAAGGTCTCGTCGGTCATGATGCGCATCGTGTGGTTGACACCGCTCACGACGGTCGCCGGATACCAGGTGCCGCCGTTATCGACGTGCTTGCCTCCGCAATGCACGGTCGCGCCCTTTTCGACGGCGTCGTCGATGTGCGACTGGATGGTCGCGAGCTGCTTCTCGAAGATCAGCGGGCCGATGTGGCCCTTGTCGGGTGCTTCGGTATTGAGCGTTACGTTGGAGGCCAACTCCGCGAGGCGCTCGACCAGCGCGTCGTGCAGCGGGCGGGCCACGTAGATGCGCTCCACGGACTGGCAGGCCTGGCCCGTCGCCGCGACCGAACCACGCAACAGGACCTGGGCGGTGCGCTCCAGATCGGCCGACTCCAGGACGATGGCCGGGTCCTTGCCGCCCATTTCCAGGAACGCGGGGATGAAATTGCCGGCCGCGCGTTCGGCGACGATGCGCCCGGTGCGCACGCTGCCCGTGAAGCAGACGGCGTCGGTGTTGTCGATCACGGCCTCGCCGGTCGCCCCGGCGCCCATCGCGTAATCGACCACGTCCGCAAGTCCGGGGACCTGGGCGAAGCACTCGCGAACGGGGTCCGCGTGGCGGGGCGTGATCTCGCTGGGCTTGTAGAGGATCGCGCTGCCCGCGAGAAGCGCCGGGACCGAGTCGATCATTCCCAGCAGGAAGGGGAAGTTCCAGGGCGAGATGATGCCGACCAGGGGGTAGGGGACCAGTTGCGTGCGCGCCATGATGGTGGGCACCGCACTGTTACGCGCCGCTTCTTTCTTGATCAGATCGCGGGCGAAGCCGGCCATCCGGTCGGTCATGTGCCTGAGGTTGTCGATCTCGATGTGCGTGATCAGGACGCGTCCCGTGTCCGCGCAGAGCGCGTCGAAGATCGCCTGGCGGTTGTCCTGCACGGCGTCCGCGAACGCGTTCATTGCCTCGATGCGCTTCTCCAGTCCGAGGTCCAGCCAGGCGGGCTGGTTCATGCGCAGGCGGTCGGCGGTGGATGCGACCTCGTCGGGCGTGGCGGGCTTGAGCACGTAGTCGCGCTCGCCGGTGCGCGGGTTGCGGACGTGGATCGGGGCGAATGAGGCGGATGCGGACATGGGCCTGAGGTCTCCGGGTTTGAAGAGGCAGGCATTTTGCCATGATTGCGGTTTACTGGGTTCTGATTCGCACTCCCAGGAAGACGCGGCGGCCGCGGGGGTCGGCGGAGCGGGGGTCGTAATTACCGCCTATGGCCACGTAGGGCGGGTCTTCGTCGAGCAGGTTGGCGGCGCCGAGGGTGATGGTCGTCTCGTAGTCGGCGCCGAGGCCGCCACCGAAACCAGGAATACCGCCGAGCGACCAGCGGACGTTCGCGTCCAGCGTGGTGAAGCTGTTGATCGAGCCGCCGCC
This sequence comes from Gammaproteobacteria bacterium, assembly GCA_009838035.1. Classification (NCBI taxonomy): domain Bacteria; kingdom Pseudomonadati; phylum Pseudomonadota; class Gammaproteobacteria; species Gammaproteobacteria bacterium. The sequence continues at coordinate 150,610 of VXSK01000023.1, read as the reverse complement.
ATCGTCTTCATAGCCGCCGACGTGGCGCACCAGGCCGTTGACTTCCCACGCCCCCCGGGCCCAGGACAGGCCGGCCGCGCCCCGGAATCTCTGGTTGGGCGCGCCCACGTTGGCCCGATTGAGCTTGCCCAGCGCGTCGATTTCGATGCCCGCGTTCGTCACGTCATAACTGAGAAGCCAGGTGGCCTCGGCCCACCCCGAAAACAGTCCGGCGCCCGTGTCCACGCTGCCGCGCGCCGAAAGATCGACGCCGGTGGTTTCGATCCGGTCGGCATTGATGAACGCCACGTTGACGATGGAAACGGTGCCGGCGGAAGTCCTTTCGATGCGCGCGTCGAACGGGTCGGCATTCACGATCGCCTGCGCGTTCTCCTTGCGCAGGACGTCCTCGAACTCGTAGCGCCAGAAATCGGCGCTCAGCGTCCAGGATGCGCTTCCCTGCCAGGTCACGCCCAGGTTGTATGCGCTTGACGTTTCCGGTTGCAGCGTGGGGTCGCCCAGCGTGCGGCGTCCGGCGAAGGTCCTCGATCCGTCGTAATCGACGATGTTGGAGAAGTTGGTTTGCGCGCCGCGGGTCTGAAACGGCGATGGCGCCCGGAACGAGGTGCTGTAAGAACCCCGCAGCGACAAGGTGTCGAGAGGTCGGTAGAGCAGCGTGACCTTCGGATCCAGCGTATTGCCCACGCCGGAGCCGTAGTCCTCGTAACGCAGCGCGCCGGTGACCTCCAGGACGTCGGTCAGCGGCAGCCAGACCTCGCCATAGACGGCATAGACCGAATCGTCCGCGTCGAAGTCGGGGTTGCCGATCAGAAACGCCCAGCCGTCATGGCGGGTAACGGTGTCGTAGCGAAAATCCAGCGACTGTTGGCGGTGCTGGGCGCCGACGGCATAGCCGCCTCCGAAAACGGGCAGGTCGCCGTTGATGTTGGCCTCAACGGTCGTCAGTCGCGAGTCGCCCAGGCCGATGTAGTTGCCGATGATGAACTCGTACAGTTCGCGCCCGTTGGCGAGCGGCGAGCCGGGCGCCGCCTCGAAGTTCGAGCTGAAGGGGTTGAAGAACAGGCAGCCGCCCTGTCCGGGCGTCCGGTCGGGTGCGTCCGCGCAGTTGCTGCCGCCGAAGCCGTTCAGCGCGGCCTGGAAGTTCGCGATGTGCACGTCGCGCGGGTTTTGCAGGGCGTCGTTGGCGCCGCAGACCACGGAGACGTTCCAGGACGCGGAATTCGTGAGTTCGCCCTCCATGCCGGCGGCGATCCTCAGGGTTTCGTGCTCGTAGTAGTTGACCTCCGGAGGATGCGCGTAACCGTACGGCCGTCCCTGGAAGAACACGTCCTCGCCGTAGGGATTGGCCGGGTGATAGGCCGGCACCACGGGCGTATTCAGCACCGGAAAGCTGGGCGACACCTCGCGGTTGATGTCGTTCTTCGCGTAGCCGAATTCGGCCCACAGCGCCGTTCTGCCGCCCCGGTTCCAGTCGCCCTGGCCCCAGAGCTGCAGGCGCCGTTCGTTGGGTATCGTCGTGATTTGCGGGGCGTAGTCGAAACGGCAGATTTCGCCGCCTCCGGAAAGCTGCTGCAACAGTCCCTCGTAGCGCTCGCAACCCGGATCGGCCACCGTTCGTGCCAGGGACGGCACGTTGAAGCTGGCCGGATTGCCGAAACCGCTGGTGGAGGGCTTAAGCCAATCGACTTCTGCCAGTATCAGGCTGGTGCGGTCCAGGTAGCTGGCGGCCACGAGGAACCCGCCGTCGCCCCCGCCGAAGTCGCCGCCATAGACCGCATCGACGGTCAGGTCTTCCTGGGAGCCGTCGTTGGTGCGCGCGCGGAACTCGGTTCGCAGCTCGAAGCCGTTGTAGCCGCTACGGGTGATGAAGTTCACGACGCCGGCCACCGCCTCGGAGCCGTAAATCGCGGCGGCGCCGTCCTTGAGGATCTCGACGCGTTCCACGGCGAGCATGGGCGTGAGCGCCGCCAGATCCACGAAACTGAACCCGTCGTCGGTCTGCGCCGAGGAAAGCACCTGCCTCCTGCCGTTGACGAGCACCAGGGTGGAGGCGACGCCCAGCCCGCGCAGATTGACGTTGGCCGTGCCTACCGTGTAGTTCTGATCCAGATTGTCGGAGTTGTTCTCGGCGCCCGCGTTGATCGAGAGCACCCCCACCATGTCGCGAATGTCCTTCAGCCCCGCGTCGGTCAGGTCCGCCCCTTCATGGATCGTCAGCGGCGACGGCGAATCGCTCTGCCGGCTGATCCGGCTGCCGGTCCTGGCCATGACGACAATCTCGTCGATCGTGTCGGACTGGTCGGTTGGATCGTTTTGTTCGGTTTGCGCCGTGGCGTGCGGGGCGGCCAGCGCCAGCGCGAGCGCGAACCCTGTCGGCTTTAGATACCCCCGCAACATAGCCGGATTATAGGGAGTAGGCGCCTTCTGCTGTGCCGACGATCACGACTTCGGGGCGGTGGCGGGCGAACAGGCCCACGGTCACAACGCCGGGAATCTGGTTGATTTCGGTTTCCATTTCCACCGGATCGAGGATTTTCAGGTTGTGCACGTCCAGGATCTCGTTGCCGTAATCGGTGACCACGCCTTCGCGGTACTGCGGCTGGCCGCGCATTTCAACGAGCTTGCGGGCCACGGCCGAGCGCGCCATCGGGATGACCTCCACGGGAAGCGGGAACTTGCCGAGCAGCTTGACCCGCTTGGTTTCGTCCACGATGCAGACGAAACGGCGCGAGGACGCCACGAGTATTTTTTCGCCGGTCAGCGCTGCGCCGCCGCCCTTGATCAGGCGGCGGTGGTCGTCGGTCTCGTCGGCGCCGTCCACGTAGAGGTCCAGCGTGCCGCATTGACTCAGGGGCGACACCTCGAATCCGAGATCGTTCAGCAGATCGGTGGTTGCCTGCGAGCTGGAAGCGACGGTCGTGATCCGGTCGCGGACGTCCGGGAGTAGGGCGATGAACTCGTTGGTGGTGCTGCCCGTGCCTACGCCCAGGCGGCAGTCGTGACGGATGTGCTCAATCGCGGCCCGCGCGGCGTGGCGCTTGGCCGCTAGCGCTGCCTCTTTGTCCGTCTTTTTCGATCGCAATCGGCTTTACCGTGGCGGGGGCGAGAAACGGCCTCGCGGGCTCCCGGGTGTCGCCATTATATGGAGCGGGCGGCGTACCCTGGGAACGAGGGCGTCCCGCCCTCAATCACCGCCGAAACTCATGGATCTGCCGCTCGGTGATCACCGCATCCACCGGCACGTCGGTCGGCTTCACGTCAAGCTGCCCCACCTGCTGGAAGTCGTAGCCGAGACCCACCAGCAAAGGCCGCCGCCAGTTCTTCGCGGTATTGCGAAACGCGAACGCGCGATCGTAGTAGCCGCCCCCCTGGCCCAGCCGGTTGCCACCGGAGTCGAAAGCCACCAGTGGCAGGAGGACCACGTTCGGCCGCCTTGCGCTAACCCAGCGCGCCGGGCGCCATTCCGGTTCGAGTATTCCCCAACGGTTCGGCGTCAGCGCCTCGCCGGGACGGAATGGGGCGAACCGCATGTGCCGTCCGACTACCACGGGCAGCAGTATGGTCACACCACGCCCCAGCGCCCAGTCGATGATCGGCTCGCAGGACATTTCGCCGCGGTGGGCCATGTAGGCGGCGATGCAGCGTGCGTGTTGCAGCGCGGGCAGGGTGCGCGCCAGTTGTGCGCAACTCTCGGCGGCTTGGTCGCGCCTGGCGGCGCTCAGTTTCGCGCGCGTCTTGCGCAGTGAGGAGCGCAGGTCGTCGATCAGCCTGCGGCTTGGGCCTTGGCGCCGTCGGCGGCAGCGGCTTTTTCGAGGCGCCGTTCGACGCGCCGGCGGACGCTGCGTACGCTGTCGATGGTTTCGGTGGCGCTGCTGTCCTTGTCACGCTGCGATTGCAGCAGGTTGGTGGCGAGCCTCAGAGCCGCCAGCATGAAGACGTTGGTCGTGTCGAGCAGGGGGTCCGCGTGCTGCACGTTCTCGATCTGCTCGTCGAGCAGGGAAGCCGCGCTCTTCAGCACCTCGCGGTCCCCAGGTTCACAGGCGATTGTGTGATCCTCGCCCAGGATTCGAAGCCTGACGGTCTCGAACTTTTCGGTCACACGCTGCGTTCCATGCTGCGCAGCCGCTGAACCATCTCGGCGACCCGCTGACGCGCTTCCTCCCGTGTATTGAACAGCCTGGAGCGCTCGCCCTGTAGCTTTTCGCACTGGGTCAGCAGCGCGGCATTCTCGCGGCGCAACTGATCGTTCAGGTCGAGCAGTTCGTCGACCCGCTCCGACAGCAATTCGATCTCGTTCTGCAGGTTTTGTTCCTGTGCCATAACCCGCGAATATAGCACGAAGCGCCTCTTTCGAGTGGACGCGCGGGGAACGGGCGACCGGCTAAAATCGGCAAATGCTCCAGGCCGAAGACTTCGCCCGCCGGCGCCGCGCCCTTCTCGGCGCGCTCGGTCCGGGCTGCGCGGCCATCGTTCCCGCGAGCCCGGTGAGGGTTCGCAGCCGCGACGTCGATTACCCGTATCGCCCGGACACCAACCTGCTGTACCTGACCGGATTTCGCGAGCCCGAGGCGGTGGCCGTGCTCGTGCCCGGCCGCGCCGACGGCGAGTTCGTGCTGTTCTGCCGCGACCGCGATCCCCAGCGCGAACTCTGGGACGGCAAGCGCGCCGGACCCGACGGGGCGAAGGAGCAATTCGGCGCGGATTCCGCCTATCCCATCGGCGCGCTGGACGAGGTCATGCCCAAGTTGCTCAAGGGCTGCGACACGGTCCACTACGACCTCGGCAGCAACCCGGATTTCGAGGCGCGGCTGGGCGGTTGGCTGAAGAAAATGCGTGACGGGTCCAGGGAGCGCAACAAGGCGCCGGTGCAGGTTGCCGCGCTGGACTTCTACTTGCACGAAATGCGCCTGTGCAAGCACGAAACGGAGCTGGAGTGCATGCGCAGTTCCGCGGCGGTGGCGGTCGATGCCCACAAGCGGGGGATGCGGCGCACCCGCCCGGACATGTACGAATACGAGGTGGAAGCGGAGATCGTCTATCGCTTCAACCGGAGCGGCGCGACCGAGTCGTATCCCTCGATCGTCGCCTCCGGCGTCAATGCCTGCATCCTGCACTACAACGAGAACACGAGCCGGATGCGCGACGGCGACCTGCTGCTGGTCGATGCGGGCTGCGAACTCGAAGGCTACGCGTCCGACATTACCCGGACCTGGCCGGTCGGTGGCGCGTACTCGCCCGAGCAACGCGCCGTCTACGAAATCGTGCTGGAAGCGCAGCGCGCAGCGATCGCGACGATGGAACCCGGCGCGGCCATCCTCGACCCGCACCATGCCGCCGTCGACGTGATCACGCGCGGGCTCAAGCGGATCGGACTGCTCAAGGGCAAGGTGTCCGAGCTGGTTCGCGACGGCGCCTACCGCGAGTTCTTCATGCACCGCACCTCGCACTGGCTGGGAATGGACGTGCACGACGTGGGCGACTATGAGACCGACGGCGAACCGCGCAAGCTCGAACTCGGCATGTGCTGCACGGTCGAACCGGGCATCTATATCGCCGCGGAGAACAACGACGTTCCCAAGGATTTCCGCGGAATCGGGATTCGGATCGAGGACGACGTGGCGGTGACCGCGTCCGGACACGAGGTGCTGACGGCCGCGCTGCCCAAGGACCCGGACGAAATCGAAGCGCTGGTCGGCTCCGGCTGATGTACGCGGTCCTGGTGGCCGGCGGCGGGCTGACTGGCGCCAGTCTCGCGGTGGCGCTGGCGGACCTGGGGCTGAAGGTGGCCGTGGTCGAGGCCGTTCCGCCGGAGGACCCGCGCCAGCCCAGCCTCGACGACCGCACCAGCGCGATTGCGCGCACCGGCGTTCGGATCCTCGAGAACCTGGGCGTCTGGCCGCGGCTTGCCGAGACGCCCAGCCCGATCCGGGCCGTGGAGATTTCCGAGCGCGGCTGCTTCGGAGGCGCGCGGATCGACGCCGCATCGCAGGGGCTGGACAGCCTGGGCAGCGTGGTTCGCAACCGCGTGCTGGGACAGGCGCTTTGGGAAAAGCTGCGCGAGTCGGATTGTGTCGACATCTATTGCCCGGGCAAGGTGCATTCGGTGAAGACGGAGTCGGACAAAGTGCGCGTCAGCGTCAAAGCCGGCGCCGGGAAGCAGAAGACGCTCACGACTCGTTTGCTGGCGGTGGCGGAAGGCGCGCGCTCGCCGTTGCGCGAGAAGTTCGGCATCCAAGCCGAGCACAAGGAATACCCGCAGGTTGCGCTGACGGGCCTGGCCGAGGTCCGCAAGGCGGTCCGGCCGGACACGGCCTGGGAGCGCTTTACCGCCGAGGGCCCGCTGGCCGTGTTGCCCGCGGGCGGGCGCCGCTACGGGTTCGTGATCGTGTCAAACCGGGGCGCGGAGAAACTCGGGGAACTGAACGACGCGGACCTGCTTGCCCGTTTGCAGGAACTGGTGGGTTACCGCGCCGGGGAGTTCGTCGCGGTCGGGCCACGCGCCGTTTATCCGCTGGCGCTGGATCGGGCGGAGCGGGTCACCGCGCCCCGTTCGGTGCTGGTGGGCGCGGCGGCCAACAGCGTCCATCCGCTGGTGGCCCAGGGATTCAACCTGGCGCTGCGCGACGTCGCGGCGCTGTCGGAAACGCTGACCGCGGCTGGCCGGCCTCCGGCCGATCCCGGCGATCCGGCCCTGCTGGCGCGCTATGCCTCGTGGCGGCGGTCGGACCAGGCCAACGTGGTGCGCTTTACCGACAGCCTCGCGCGGCTGAGCCGGAGCGCCTGGCTGCGCCCCTTGCGCGGTCTGGGGTTGCAGGCGTTTGACGTCCTGCCGCAGGCCAGGCCGATGCTGGCGCGTTTCGCGCTGGGGCAGGGCGGGCGCATGTCGCGCCTGGCGCGCGGATTGCCTTTATGAGTGCGCGCTATCAGGCCGCGGTCGCCGGAGGCGGCACCGTGGGCCTGGCGTGCGCGCTATTGCTCAACCGCCGTTGCGGCTGGGACGTCGCGCTCGTGGAGCGGTCCGCTCCACGGAAAAGTGAAGGCAAGGAACCGCAACGCGCACTGACGCTATCCCCCGGCGCCGTGGAAACGCTGAACGAATGCGGGCTGCAACCTGGGCGTCCCCCTGGGGGGGAGGGCGTCCCGCCCTCCACGAGGACGAAACGTCCCCGCTCCCAGGATTTCCAGGCGCATGCGTTTTCGCGGATGGTTGTGTGGCGGGGAGAAGGCGGGCCCGCATCCGGGAACTCAATCACGTTCGACGCGGCCGAGCTGGGCGTCAAGTCGCTGGGCTGCGTGGCTCACGAGGCGCCGCTGCGGCGCGTGCTCTGGGACCTGGCGCAGGAGTGCAAGGGGATTCGCGTCTACTCCGGCGCGGCGCTGGCGTCCGTGCGGATCGAGGAGGATTGCGGCTACCTCGATCTCGATAACGGCGACGAGATCGGCGCCGAACTCCTGATCGGCGCCGACGGCGCACAATCGAAGCTGCGTTCGGCGCTGGGAGTCGAATTCCGTTCGACCGGGTACGGCCAGACCGGCCTGGTATTCGAAGCGGATTGCAGCGAAGCAGATGGAGACACGGCCTGGCAGCGGTTCGAAGACGACGGCGTCCTGGCCTTGCTGCCGTTGAGCGAGAGCCGGATGAGCATCGTCTGGAGCCTGCCCGACGAGCGCGCCGAACGAATCAAGGACCTCGGCGACCAGGGCCTCCAGACCGCGCTGAACGAGACTGGCGCGGGCGTGGCCGGCAATCTCACCCCCGCAACCCCGATCGCCTCGTTTCCATTACGCCGCGGCCGGGCGGAACAAACCTGCGGGGAACGCTACGCACTGGTTGGGGAAGCGGCGCGCACCATACATCCCCTCGCCGGCCAGGGGCTCAACCTTGGACTGGGCGACGCCGAGGCGCTGGCGCGCGTCTGCGCCGGCCAAGGCGACGCGCTGATCGGCGACGCCCGCGTTCTGGCCCGTTTCGCCCGCGAGCGGGCCCGTTACGGCGAAGAAATGTCATGGGGCATCCACGCGATCAACGCGGCCTTCGAGGGTGCGCTGGCGCCGCTTGCAGCCCTGGGGATGGGCGCCGTGGATCGGGCGCCGCCGCTGAAACGTGCACTGGCCGCCCGCGCCATGCGCTAAGCAAGTGCCTTCCTTCGGGAGATTCGCCGACCGTAGCTCCTTTGTGTGCTTCCCTCTTTCAGGAGCGTTGGAGCAGGAGAGCGAGAATCGAGCCAGGATGGCGCCTCCGGAAAGAGGGAAGCACACAAAGGAGCGGGATCGAAGCGCCTCCTACTCGCCCAGATTCAAGCGCTCCCACTCGCCGTCGCTCAGCCGCAAGCGCGAACTTGGCCAGTAGCCGGGGTCGAGTTTCACCGTCGCAACCTTGGTCGCGCCGGTGGGCGTGATGCCCTCGACGCGAATGATGGGCTTATCACCCGCGTTCTGAAGCGCGCCGGCGAACTCGCCCAGGCTTGCTACGGGCTGCCCGTCCAGCGCGATGACCTGCAGGTAGCGGATCGGCAGCAGGTAGCGGTGGGCCGGCGATCCGAAGGTGTAGTGCTGGATCGTGACGCCTTGCGGCCTGATCGCAAGCTGGGCGGCCATTCCGCGCTGCGGGTCCTGAATCAGCGCGCCGGCCCAGAACAGCACCTCCTGCAGGCCCTCCCAGCCCAGTTCCACCGTATCGAAATCCAGTTTCAGCTCTTCGCCATTGCGCCAGACCAGCAACTCGGCCCGCTCCGCGCCCGCGATCGCCTGTTCGACTTCCCGCGGCCGCGTGGCCATCCGGCCGTTGATCGTCAGCAGCAGGTCTCCAGGCCGCACCTGGTCGGCGGCGGGCGTGCCGGCCACGGCCCGTTCCGCCATCAGCACCTGGCGGCGTTCCCTATCGTGCTCTTCCACCTTCAGCCGCCAGCCCTCCGGCAGACCGCGCCGCAGGGCCACCGACAGCGGCGCGCGTTGCCACTCGACCTCCAGCGAACGCCAGGACGCCTCCTGCCGCAGGTGATCGAGCATCACCCGGACGTGTTCGATCGGAAGGCCGGCGACCATTTCGTTGGGACGGTTTCTCGATCCCGACGCGAAACTGCTCCACAGCGCCGTGACCCGTGCGCGCGAATCCAGCAGCACGCCGGAAATCTGCACGTCGGCATTCTCCACTTCCAAAATTTCGAGGTTGGCCTCGCGAAAGCCGCCGAAGTTCGACGGCATCACGTTGATCGGCTTCAGATCGCCGGCTTCGTAGGACCGGATCACCGGCTCCAGGTCGGGGCGGAAGCCCGCCAGGAAGATCTCCTCGCCGGCCCGCGGCGCCCGCGGAGCGAAGACCGCGGCCCGCAGGGGCGTGTCGCCCAGCAGCGCCGGGTCGTACTGCAGCACGGCCAGGTTGTGCACCGGGTGGATGGCGGCGACCCGGGCCGTGACCTCCAGCGTTCCGTTGAAGGTCAGCACCGCGTCGCCCATCGTCTCGGGCACGGTATTGCGGTCCACGACCACCCATCCCCTTTCGGTATCGACGATCAGCCCGGCGCCGTAGTAGTGCTGCCCGTTGACCGCGGACACCACGTACGGCATGTCGAATCGCACGTGCACCAGCGAGGGCGCGATCCGGCGCAGCCGCGAATCGTCGAACTCGCGTGGCTGGGTCATTCGGGGTTCGGGCGCCCCGGCCGCCGCCGCGGGCGCAAGCGGCCGGCACGACCAGTCCTGGCTGGACTCGCCCTGCCGGCAGCGTTCGGCCGCGAACCAGCCCCGGCCGGTGCGGGCGCTGCGCACCTGGTTGGCCCGCGGGTTGCGCGGCGTGCTGTAGCGGAACTGCGCCACGTCTTCATGCCCCAGCACTTGCAGCGCCTGTTCGACGTCGTCCAGCGTCTCCACCGGCCGTCCGTTGATTTCGCGCAGGATCGATCCGTTCTCGATCGCGGCCAGGCCCAGCATGTAGCCGGGCTGCGCCACGTAGATCGTGTTCAGCGGCACGTTGAAATGGCGCGCCTGCTGATACGAGGTCGGGTGCAGATAGGCCCCGGCGAAAGCGATGTATTCGCTCGGCGTGACCGCGTGCAGGTCGCTCACTTCGATGACCGCTTCGATGACGCGGCCCCGGCGCTCGATCAGCAACGTCACCGGTTGGCCGACGCTACCGTCGAGCACGGTTTCCAGGCGCAGGAAGTCGGGAAACTCCTGGTCCTCGATCCGCAGCAGGATGTCGCCCGGAATCAACGCGGATGAAGCCGCGGACCCCTGCAGCGTCGAACGCACGACCAGCAGGCCGGCGCTGTCCGGAAAGGCCGCCCGGGCGTCGGCCTCGGCTTCCTCTCCCAGTCCCAGCCGGCGCAGTTCGTCGTACGGCAGTTGCTCGAAGGTGGTCAGCAGGCCGCCGCGCGGCACCGGCTGGCCTTCCTGGATCAGCGCCAGCGCCCGGCGAACCCGTTCCAGCGGCAGGAAATAGCTGGTTTGCGCGCGCACCTGGCCACCCGCGTTCAGGGCCACCGCGCGGCCCTCGATATCGATGACCGGGCTGCCCGAGGAGCCGCCCGAGGTGCCGGAAGCGGCCTGGATATAAAAGGTATTGAAGTCGTTGTAGCGGCCGAAACCGTAGTTCGGGGCGGTGCGGTCCAGCCGCGCGATGGTTCCGGCGAGAATCGAAAACCGTTCGCCCGCGTCATTGCCCACGACGCGGATTTCGCGCCCGAGCTGCGCCGCTTCCGGGGCCAGTTCCAGGCCCTCGGGGCGGATGTGGCGAAGCCCGGCCGGGTCGTAGCGGAGAAAGCCGAAATCGTGCACGGGATCGGCGTACAGGCGCTCGAGTTCGATCTCTTCCTGGTTGGCGAACAGCGCCTCGCCCTTCACCGGGCCGGTCGATACGATGTGCCGGTTGGTGAGGATGATCCCGCGCTCGGCGTCCACGACGAAGCCGGTTCCGTCGAGCAGCGTGTTGGACTCGGTGTCGAAGGGCCGGGTCTTGTTGACCTTCAGGGAAACGACCGAGGGGCGGATCTCCTCCAGGGTCTGCCGCCAGGCGGCCTCGTTATCCTGCGCCTGCGCGCCCAGGCAGAGCAGCGTCAGTCCCGCTGCCGCCGAGATCAATCTCATAGCCGTAGTTCTCCTTGAATTCACTCTCAATCCGCTCTCGATCGAATCGATGGTTCTGCGTTCCGGCGCTGCCCGCCTTGATCGCGCCCAGCAGCGCCGCCAGCCTACCCGAGTCTTTCCAGTCCCATCTTCTCACGATACCGTAAGCCAGGCCGGCCCGGAAGGCGTCGCCGCAACCGGTCGGGTCCACGACTTCTTCGGTGCGGGCCGCCGGAATGGTTTCGCAACGATCCCCGTGGAAGATCTTCGCGCCCTGCGCGCCTTCGGTCACGATCAGCGCATCCGCCTCGGCGCAGATCCGCTCCCGGTTCCAGCCCGAGGCGCGCTTCAGCATTTCCGCTTCGTAACTGTTGACCGCCACGCAGGCCGCCATGCGGATGAAGTCGCGCAGTTCCTCGCCGCTGAAGTTCGGCAGCCCCTGGCCCGGATCGAACAGGAAAGGCAAGCCGGCCTCGTGCATCTGCCGGGCGTGGTCGAGCATGGCCTGGCGGCCGTCCGGTGAAACAAGCCCCAGTTGCGCTCCCGATTCCGGCGGCAGCTCGCGGCAGTGCGCGTGGTTCATCGCGCCCGGGTGGAAGGCGGTGATCTGGTTGTCGTCCAGGTCGGTGATGATGTAGGCCTGCGCGGTGAGCTGGTCGGGCAGTTCGCTGATCAGCGCCGTGTCCATTCCGAGTTGCTCGATGCGCTTGCGGTAGGGCGCGAAGTCGCTGCCCGCGGCGGCCAGCATGAGCGGCCGGTCGCCCAGCAGCGCCAGGTTGTAGGCGATGTTGCCGGCGCAGCCGCCGAATTCGCGCCGGAACTCGGGAACCTCGAAGGCCACGTTGAGGATGTGTACCTTGTCGGGAAGGATCTGTTCGCCAAAGCGGCCGCGAAACAGCATGATGTTGTCGTACGCGAGCGAGCCGCAGACTACGGTGGTGCGGGCTCCGGTCACAGTACCGCCCGCCTCGTCAGTTGAAAGGCCGATTCGCCGGCGTCAGGATGCGCTCAACGATGCGAATTCCGCGGCAAAGTCCGCTTGCGGCTCCCCGTCCTCGGCGTGAATCTCGAACACCTTGTTGAGCGCCGCTTCGTCCGCCAGCGCCGCCACGCAGATCCGTGCCACGTCGGCGCGCGTGATCCAGATGCCCTCCGACTGGGTATCGCCCTGCTCGAAGATGACGGTCTGCATGCCGCCGGGATCGTCGCTCAAGCCCCCCGGCCGAACGATCGTGTAGGGAATCCCGCTGGCCGCGACGGCTTCCTCGCCCCTGCGCTTCCAGATCAGGATGTTGTTGAACATCCGGTTCAGGTAGTGATCGTCGTCGGTTACGCCCCGCGACGAAACCAGCACGTACTGGCCGACTCCCGCCGCCAGCGCCGCTTCGGCAAGGTTGCGGGCGCCCTCGAAATCGACGTGCTCCGCGGAGTTCTCGGGCCCTCCGCTGGCGCTGGCGCTGGCCGTGTTGATCACCGCCCCGACGCCGTCCAGCGCGGCGGCGATGCTGGCCGGGTCCTTGAGATCGCCCACCACCGCTTCCACGTCCGCGCCCAGGCGTTCGACGGCCTTGGCCGTGCTGCGCACGAAGGCGCGCACCGGGTAGCCCTGCTCGATGAGTTCGGCGACGACCAGCGAGCCGGTCCCGCCGGTGGCGCCGGCCACCAGCACCAGGGGCTTGGATGGCTCCAGGTCCTGGGCCGCGGGCTCCTCGGCAGGCGCGTCGCCGCTCTGTCCGCAGGCGGCCGCGACGAGGGAGGCCGCCGCCAGAAAACCGATCAGTTTGAAGGGACGCATGGTCAGGATCCTCCAAGTGCGCCGAATTCGCCGGAAAAGCCTGTCTGCGGTTCGCCGTCGCGCGCGTAGATTTCAAACACCTTGTTGCGCGCTCCATCGTCCTTGACCGCGGCGACGGTGACTCGCGCCACGTCGGCGCGGCTGATGGCCTTTTCCAGGCCCGGAAGGTCACCCTGTTCGAAGATGACCGTTTGCTCGTTGCCGGGTCCGTCGTTCAGGCCGCCCGGTCGAATGATGGTGTAGGGGATGCCGCTGGCCGCGACCGCTTCCTCGCCCTTGCGCTTCCAGATCAGGATGTTGTTGAACAGGCGGTTCAACTGGTGGTCGTCCTGCGTCGCGCCCATCGAGGAGATCAGGACATAGTGGCCGACGCCGGCCGCCGCCGCAGCGTCGGCAAGATTGCGGGCGCCTTCGAAATCGACGTGCTCCGGCATGTTGTCGTCCGGCGCCGGGACTCCGGAACCCGCCGCGTTGACGACCACGTTCACGCCATCCAGCGTGGCCGCGATGCTGGCCGGGTCCCTCAAGTCGCCGACAACGGCCTCGATATCGGGTCCCAGACGATCGGCGGCCTTTTGCGCGTTGCGCACGAAGGCGCGCACCGGGTAGCCCTTCGCCTTGAGTTGCTGCACGACCAGCACCCCCGTCTTGCCCGTGGCTCCCGCCACCAGGACCAGGGGTTTCATGTCTCCCTCCGCGGCCGCTTCTTCGGCTTGAACCGGCGCCACCTGTCCGGACACGGCGATCAGCAGGGAGGCCGCAACGGCGGCAGGCAGCGATATGAACGTACGCATGGATGTTTCCCCGAGTTATTCAGGCCGCGTATGTTAACCAATATTCGCGCCCTCAGGCTTTAAGCGCGCGCAGTCCGACCGCGTGGCGGATGTCCCTCATCAGCGGTTCGCTGATCTCGCGGGCCCGTTCGGCGCCGTGCTTCAGTTCGGCCTCGACGTCGCCCGGATTGGCGATCAGGCGGTCATATACCTCCCGTCCCGGCGCCAGCAGCGCGTCGAGGTATTCGAACAGTTCGTTCTTCATCTCCGCCCAGCCGATGCCCGCCGCGTAGCGCTCGCGCATCGCGGCCGTTTCTTCCGGACTCGCCACCGAGCGGTACAGGTCGAACAACAGGCTCTCGTCCGGGTCCTTGGGCTCGCCGGGCGCCTGCGAGTTGGTCCTCACCCGCATGATGTATTTACGCAATTGTTTCGCGGGACAGAACAGCGGCACCACGTTGCCGTAGCTCTTCGACATCTTGCGCCCGTCCGGCCCCAGCAGCACCGCGCGGTGCTCGTCGATGTCCGCTTCCGGCACGGTCAGCAGTTCGCCGTAGTGATGGTTGAAGCGCTGGGCGATGTCGCGGGCCATTTCCACGTGCTGGCGCTGGTCCTTGCCCACCGGCACGCGGTCGGCCTTGAACATCAGGATGTCGGCGGCCATCAGGATGGGGTAGCAGAACAGGCCCATCGTGACCCCGCGGTCCAGGTCGGCCACGCCGGCCTCGCGGTTGGCGTCGTTCGCCGCCTTGTAGGCGTGCGAGCGGTTCATCAGTCCCTTGGCCGTGAGCGTCGTGAGGACCCAGGTCAGTTCCGGGATTTCGGGGATGTCGGACTGCCGGTAGAACACGGCGTTTTCGGTGTCCAGGCCCGCCGCCAGCCAGGCGGCGGCCACTTCCAGGCTGGACTGCGCCACTTCGTCGGCGTCGCGGTTCTTGACCAGCGCATGGAAGTCGGCCAGGAAGAAGAAGCTGCAGCCGGCGGGCGCGCTGCGGCTCGCCTCCACCGCCGGGCGGATGGCGCCCACGTAGTTGCCGAGATGCGGCGTGCCGGTCGTGGTAATCCCGGTGAGCGTAACGAGGTTCTTGCCGTTCATAGCGCGCACATGCTAGCAGCAGCCGGGCCTTCCGCCACGGGCTGCTACAGCCCCGCGGCCTGGCCGTCCTTGCGCGGATCCGAGGCGCCGGTCAGCACGCCGCTGCGCGCATCGTGCATGACGGCCTGGTAACCGCCGAACACGCCGCGCGCCCGTCCCATGACGTGACCCATGCCGGTCAGTTCCTTGCGCACCGCCTCTCCGAAGCCCGGTTCCAGCGCGAGCCTGCCGCCGTCCTCCTGCGCCGCCTCGCCGGTGGGCTGGCTGGAGCCGCTGTGGAAGACGCGCGGAGCGTCGCCGGCCGCCTGCAGGTCCATGTCGAAATCGACCACGTTGGCGATGACCTGCGCCTGCGCCTGCGGTTGCATCGAGCCGCCCATGACCCCGAACGCGAGACGCTCGCCGCCGGCGAAGCGCGCAAGTCCCGGGATGATGGTGTGAAACGGGCGCTTGCCCGGGACCAGCGCGTTCGGGTGGTCGGGATCGAGGTTGAACAATTCACCGCGGTTGTGCAGCACGAAGCCCAGGTCGCCCGGCGTCATGCCCGATCCCATGCCGCGGTAGTTGGACTGGATCAGCGAGACCAGCAGGCCGTTGCGGTCGCCGACCGCCAGGTAGACAGTCTGCGGCGAATCCAGCCTCGGGTCGCCGTGGACGACCGCGGTGGTGGCCCGCTCGGGATCGATCAGCCTGCCTCTCTCCAGCGCGTATTCCTTGGAAATCAGCTCTTCGGTCGGAGTCGCCACGAAGGCGGGGTCCGCGTAGTAGCGCGCGCGGTCCTCGAAAGCCAGCTTCTTGGCCTCGATGAGCAGATGCATGTATTTCGCCGAGCCGAACCCCAGCGGCCGGATGTCGTGCTGCTCCAGCAGGTTGAGGATCTGAAGCGTCGCGATGCCCTGCGTGTTGGGGGGCAGGGCGTAGACGTCGTTTCCGCGGTAGCCGGAGGATACCGGCCTGATCCATTCGGAAGCGTGCGAGGCCAGGTCCGACTCGTCGAGGTAGCCGCCGTTCTCGCGCATGTAGGCGGCGATCTTCCAGGCGATCTCGCCGCGATAGAAGGCCTCCCTGCCGTCCGACGCCAGCGTTTCGTAGGTTTTTGCCAGACGCGGATTGGCGAAGACCTGGCCCTTGGCCGGCGCCTCGCCGTCCGGCATGAAGCAATCGGCGAACCCCGGGAACTCGCGCAGGGAACGGGCGTTGCGGGCCCAGGCGGACGCCGTCAACTGGCCTACCGGAAACCCTTCCCGGGCCAGTTCGATGGCTGGCGCCAGCAGCTCGCCGAAGTCCAGCGAGCCGTAGCGCCCATGCAGCTCGAACCAGCCGTCCACGGCGCCGGGGGTTGAAACCGGCAGCGGTCCGAGGGAGGGGATCGAATCCAGGGAGAGCTGGCGGAACACGTCGAGGTTCAGCGAGCGCGGCGCGCGGCCGCTAGCATTCAGGCCTACGGGTGCGTCCTTGTCCGGCTCCCAGACCATCGCGAACAGGTCGCCGCCGATGCCGCAGCCGGTCGGTTCGGTAAGGCCCAGCACCGCGTTCGCGGCGATCGCCGCATCGACGGCGTTGCCGCCGGAGCGCAGTATGTCGAGCCCGGCCTGGGTGGCGAACACCTGGCTGGTCGCGACCATGCCGCGGGTACTGAAGGCTTCGGAACGCGAGGCGAACGGCGACCCTGCCCCGCGTTCGTAAACGGCTTTCACTGCGCGTCGGCCAGTTCGTTCATGGCCTCAGCCAGTTGAAAGTCGAGTTCGGTGATTCCGCCGGCCTCGTGCGTGTTCAGATGCACGTCCACCTTCGACCAGACGTTGAACCACTCGGGATGATGGTTGAGCTTTTCGGCCGCCAGCGCCGCGCCGGTCATGAAAGCGAATGCCCTCCGGAAGTCCGCAAAGCGGAACGACCGGTGCAACTTGCCCCCGTCCAGACCCCAGCCCGGCAGACCGCCAAGCCGCTCCGCCACCTCTTCCGTCGAAAGTAATTCAGCCATTTCATCCTCTCCTTCAAAGGGTGATATTGCCACACAACGCGCGTGCGAAACTTGATTTATCCGGCGCTTTTTGGGAAGCTAGGCGGTTGGCGTTTCAGCACGAAGCGCCGGTTTGCTCGCGTTTCAAGCCACCAACTGAATTTCCCGCGCCGGCAGGACGGCCGGCGCAACGATGGCGGCGCTGCACACGGTTTGAGTATCGGCCCATGACTGCACAAAGCGGAACCATGCCCGGACGGCGGAACTTCGGTCTCCCACCGAAGCAGGGACTGTACGATCCCGCGCTGGAGAAGGACAGTTGCGGCATCGGCTTCGTCTGCGACATCAAGGGCCGCCAGAGCCGTGGAGTCGTCGAGGACGCGCTCGGCATGAACTGCTCGATGGAGCATCGCGGCGGTATCGGCTACGAGAAAAACACCGGCGACGGAGCGGGCATCCTCCTGGGCCTGCCGGACCGCTTCCTGCGCCGCGTCGCGGCCGAAGACCTCGGCGTCGATTTGCCCGGGCGCGGCCATTACGGCGTGGGCATCGTGTTCCTGCCCACCGACCCGGATGAACGGGAACGGTGCCTCAAACTTCTGGAGCGCGAGATCGAAAGCGCGGGCCAGCGTCTGCTGGGCTGGCGGGAGTTGCCCATCGATCCCCACGGCGCGGACATCGGCACCGCGGCGCGAACCGCCATGCCGCACATGGTCCAGTTGTTCGTCGGCGCGGGCTCGGGCGGCGCGGGCGACGGCCTCGATACCGACGAGTTCGAGCGCAAGCTGTACCTGATCCGCAAGCACGCGACGCACGTGCTGCGCGGCGACGAATCCCTGGCGCAGCGGCAGCTCTTCTACATCTGTTCGCTGTCGTCGAAGGTCATTATCTACAAGGGCATGCTCACGCCCAAGCAGATGGCGCCGTTTTTCACGGACCTGACCCAGGCGGACTTCGAGTCGCACCTGGCCATGGTGCATTCGCGCTTCAGCACCAACACCTTCCCGTCCTGGGACCGCGCGCAGCCGAACCGCTTCATGTGCCACAACGGCGAGATCAATACGCTGCTCGGCAACGTCAACGCGATGAACGCCCGCGAGGGCGTGCTGAGCTCGCCGCTGTTCGGCGACGACCTCGCGAAGCTCTTTCCCATCGTGGAGCCCGACTGTTCCGATTCCGGGTCCTTCGACAACGTGCTGGAGTTCCTGCTGATGACCGGGCGCAAGCTGCAGGAAGCGGTGCTGATGATGATTCCCGAAGCCTGGCAGCAGCACGGCGGCATGGACGCGGCCAAGCGCGCCTTCTACGAGTACCACTCCTGCCTGATGGAGCCCTGGGACGGGCCGGCCTCGATAGCATTCACCGACGGCACCTATATCGGCGCCGTGCTCGACCGCAACGGGTTGCGGCCGAGCCGTTACTACATCACCGACGACGACCGCTGCATCATGGCCTCGGAAGTCGGCGTGGTGCGGGTTGCCCCCGAGCGCGTCGTGAGGAAGGGTCGTCTGCAGCCGGGCCGCATCTTCCTGATCGACTTCGAGCAGGGGCGCATGATCCCGGACGAGGAAATCAAGGGCGAATGGGCGGCCGCCCGTCCGTACGGCGACTGGCTCGAAAGGCAGCGCATCGAGCTCGAGGAACTGCCGCCGGCGCTGCCGCCGGCGCGCGATCCGGCCACGCTGACGGCGCGCATGAACGCCTTCGGCTACACCGTCGAGACAATGGACATCATGCTGCAGCCGCTGGTCAGGGAGCTGCGCGATCCGCTCGGCTCGATGGGCAACGACGCCGCGCTGGCCGTGATGTCCGACAAGCCGCGCATGCTCTACGACTACTTCAAGCAGCGTTTCGCCCAGGTCACCAACCCGGCCATCGACTCGATCCGGGAAGAGGTCATCATGGCGCTGGACTGCTACTGCGGCCCGGAACAAAACCTGCTGGAGACCACCGAAGAGCATGCCCACCGGCTGCGCATCCCGCATCCCATCCTGTCCAACGAGGAACTGGCCGCCATCAGGCACCTCGATTACCGGGGCTGGAAGACGGCGGGCATTGACATCACCTACGAAGCCGGTTCGGGCGCCGCGGGCCTGACGGCCGCGCTGGACCGCATCTGCGCCGAAGCCAGCCGAGCCATCGACGAAGGCTACAGCCTGATCGTGCTCTCCGACCGCGCCATCGGGCAGGAGCGGGTGGCGATCAGCGCGCTTCTGGCGGTGGGGGCCGTACATCATCACCTGGTCGAAACCCACGCGCGCACGCGCATCGGCATCATCCTGGAAACCGGCGAAGCCCGGGAAGTGCACCATCACTGCCTGCTGACCGGCTACGGCGCCGACGCCATCAATCCGTATCTCGCCTTCGAGGCCCTGTGGGATTCTCTCGAGAAGGGCTATTTCGACGATGCGCCGCACGTCGCCACGCGCCGCGACGTCGTCGAGGCCTACCGCAAGGGCACCGCCAAGGGCATGCTCAAGGTGATGGCCAAGATGGGCATCTCCACGCTGCAGTCCTACAAGGGCGCGCAGATCTTCGAGGCGGTAGGACTGGCGGACGACGTCATCGAGCGCGCCTTCAAGGGGACCGCGAGCCGGGTGCAAGGCGTGGGCCTGGAGGTCCTCGCCGAGGAGATGGAGCGCCGTCACGCGCTGGGCTATCCGGGGCGCAACGGCAACATCGCGGTGCTGCCGAACCCCGGCGACTTCCACTGGCGCCGGCACGGCGACACGCACATGTGGGACCCGCAGGCCATCGCCGACCTGCAGGTGGCCGCGCGGACCAACGACGAGAGCGCCTACTGGCGCTTCGCCGACCACGCGAACCGGGAGAACACCGCCAAGGCCAACCTGCGCGGGCTGCTGGAGTTCGTGAGCGGCGCCAATGGCGGGCCCATCGAACTCGACGAGGTCGAACCCGAGAGCGAGATCGTCAAGCGCTTCGCCACCGGCGCCATGAGTTTCGGCTCCATCAGCGCCGAATCCCACGAAATGCTGGCCGTGGCCATGAACCGCATCGGCGGCAAGTCGAACACCGGCGAGGGCGGCGAGGATTCGCGCCGCTATACGCCCATGCCGAACGGCGATTCCGCGCGCAGCGCGATCAAGCAGGTGGCCAGCGGGCGGTTCGGCGTGACCATCAACTACCTGACCAACGCCGACGAACTGCAGATCAAGATCGTGCAGGGCGCCAAGCCCGGCGAGGGCGGCGAACTGCCCGGCCGCAAGGTCGATGAGACCATCGCCGCGATCCGCCATTCGACGCCCGGCGTGGGACTCATCAGCCCGCCGCCGCACCACGACATCTATTCGATCGAGGACATCGCCCAGCTCATCCACGACCTGAAGAACGGCAACCCCGATGCGCGCATCAGCGTAAAGCTCGGCGCCGAGATCGGCGTGGGGGCGGTGGCCGCGGGCGTCACCAAGGCGCGCTCGGACCACCTCGTGATCGCCGGAGATTCCGGCGGCACCGGCGCCTCGCCGCTCACTTCGATCAAGCACGCGGGGCTTCCCTGGGAGCTGGGCATTGCCGAGACTCACCAGACGCTGGTCGTGAACAACCTTCGCTCGCGGGTCGTGCTGCAGACCGACGGCCAGCTCAAGACCGGGCGCGACGTCGCAATCGCCTGCCTGCTCGGCGCCGAGGAGTTCGGCTTCTCCACCGCGCCGCTGATCGCGCTGGGCTGCATCATGATGCGCAAGTGCCACCTCAACACCTGCCCGGTGGGGATCGCAAC
The DNA here is from genome assembly GCA_009838035.1 of Gammaproteobacteria bacterium. Classification (NCBI taxonomy): domain Bacteria; kingdom Pseudomonadati; phylum Pseudomonadota; class Gammaproteobacteria; species Gammaproteobacteria bacterium. The sequence goes on along the minus strand of VXSK01000023.1, from coordinate 130,180 downwards.
GCAGGACCCGGCGCTGCGCGCGAAGTTCGAGGGCCTGCCGGAGCACGTCATCAACTATTTCTTCATGGTCGCGAATGAGATGCGGCAGATCATGGCCGACCTGGGCTTCCGCACGGTCAACGAGATGGTGGGCCGGGTGGATGCGCTCGACGCCTCCGCGGCAGTGGATCACTGGAAGGCCGGCGGCATCGATCTCACGGAGCTGCTGACGCCGGCGCAGGAACCGCCGGATTTCCTGGGCGCCTACGCGATGCACGAGCAGGACCACGGCCTAGAGCGTGCGCTGGACTACAAGCTGATCGAGCTGGCCGAGCCGGCACTGGCGCGCGGTGAAAAGGTCTACCGGGAGTTGCCCATCAGCAACGCGAACCGGGTCGTGGGCGGGATCCTTTCGAACGCCATCATCCGGCGTTGCGGTCCGGAGATGCTGCCGGACGGCTCCATCCACTTGAGGTTCCGCGGTCACGCCGGGCAGAGCTTCGGCTGCTGGCTGGCCCGCGGCGTCACGCTGGAGGTCGAGGGCGACGCCAACGACTACGTCGGCAAGGGCCTTTCCGGCGGGCGCGTGATCATCTACCCGCCCGCGGAGTCGAGCTTCACGCCGGAAGACAATATCCTGGTCGGCAACGTCGTGCTGTACGGCGCGACCTCCGGCGAGTGCTTCTTCCGGGGGGTGGCGGCCGAGCGGTTCTGCGTGCGCAACAGCGGCGCCCGCGCGGTGGTCGAGGGCGTCGGCGATCACGGCTGCGAATACATGACCGGCGGGCGCGTGGTCATACTCGGGCGCACCGGGCGCAACTTCGCCGCCGGCATGAGCGGCGGCGTGGCCTATGTCTGGAACCCGCACGGCGAATTCGCCGACCTCTGCAACCCCGAGATGGTGGAGTTGGAACCGCTGGAGGCGGAACCGGACCGGGCCGAGGTCAGGGAGCTGATCGAGCGGCATCTGCGCTTCACCGGTTCCACCGTCGCCCGGGCGATACTCGAAGACTGGCGCAACAGCGTGGGGCAGTTCGTCAAGGTCATGCCCGTGGACTACAAGCGGGTGCTTGAACAGCTCAAGACCGCTGCCGCCGCAGCCTGACAGCCTGAGCACAAGCGCGATGGGCAAGACGACGGGGTTCATGGAGTACGCGCGCGCGTCCGCGCCGTATCGCGACGCGAACGAGCGCCTGCGCGATTTCCGGGAGATCTACACCGGGCCCGACGCCGCGCACCTCGCGCGGCAGGGCGCGCGTTGCATGGATTGCGGAGTGCCGTTCTGCCAGTCGGACGACGGCTGCCCGATCCACAACCTGATCCCGGAGTGGAACGACCTCATCTATCGGGACCAGTGGCGGGAAGCACTGGACCGACTGCACAAGACCAACAATTTTCCGGAATTCACCGGCCGCGTATGCCCGGCGCCCTGCGAAGGCGCCTGCGTGCTGGGCATCACCGACCCCGCGGTCACGATCAAGGACATCGAGATGGCGATCGCCGACCGGGGATTCGAGGAGGGCTGGATCGTCGCCGAGCCTCCGTCTTTCCGCACCGGACGGCGCGTTGCGGTGATCGGCTCCGGGCCCGCCGGGCTTGCCGCAGCGCAGCAGTTGAACCGGGCCGGCCACGTCGCCGTCATCTATGAGCGCGCCGACCGCATCGGCGGCCTGCTGACCTACGGCATCCCGAACATGAAGCTGGACAAGGTGGAAATAGTCGAGCGGCGACTGGACCTCATGCGCGAGGAGGGCGTGGAGTTTCAAGTCAACGCGGACGTCGGCGACGGCAGCGGCGGCTCCATCGACGTGCGCGAACTGGCGGAGGAATACGACGCCGTGCTGCTCGCGACCGGGGCGACCGTTCCGCGCGACCTGCCGATACCGGGGCGCGACCTCGAAGGCGTGCACTTCGCGATGGATTTTCTGACGCAGAACACGCGCAGCCTGCTCGATTCCAATCTCGCCGACGGCAACTACATTTCCGCGAAGGACAAGGACGTGATCGTGATCGGCGGTGGCGACACCGGAACCGACTGCATCGGCACGGCGCTGCGCCACGGCTGCAGGAGCCTGGTCAACTTCGAGCTGTTCCCGCAGCCGCCGGCCACGCGGGCGCCGCACAATCCCTGGCCCACCTGGCCGGTGATTTTCCGCACCGAGTACGGCCACGAGGAGTCCGCGACCCTATTCGGCAAGGACCCGCGCGTTTACCTGATTTCGTCAACGGAATTTACTGCGCGCAGGGAGGGGAGTGCGTCCGGCGCCAACGGAATCGGGAAAAATGGACGCCGAGTTGCCGGTATTCGCACTATGGACGTCCAATTAAAGGACGGCAAGTTCGAAAACGTGCCCGGCAGCGAACGCGAGTGGCCGGCCGACCTCGTGCTCCTGGCCATGGGTTTCCTGCGCCCGGAGCACGCGGTCTCCGACGCGCTGGACCTGGCCTACGACGAACGGGGCAACTATCGGGCCGACTATGGACTGTACCGAACCAACGTCGAAAACGTGTTTGCGGCCGGCGACTGCCGCCGGGGCCAGTCACTGATCGTGAACGCCATCAATGAAGGCCGCGAAGCAGCCCGCGAGATCGACCGCCACCTCATGGGCTCCACCGAACTCCCCTAACAACGCAACCTCGGACAGCCCTCCGTTCTTTCCGCTCCCCCTCCTCTGCGGAGCGTCGGCGGCAGGATAGCCGCCGCCGAGCCCCATGGATGGGTTCATGCGTCTCCGAAGAGGAGGGGGAGCGGAAAGAACGGAGGGCTAGGCGGTGCCCCAGCCGGGGTGGAAGCCCAGGGGCAAGCCGGCTTCGGGGGTGAAGCCGTACATCTCGGTGCTGGGCAGCGCTTCGTTGACCACGTCGCGGACCTTCAGGAGGCGGTCGAGGTCGATGCCGGTATTGAGGCCCATCGATTCGAGCATGAACACCAAGTCTTCGGTGACGATGTTGCCGCTGGCGCCGGGGGCGAACGGGCAGCCGCCGATGCCGCCCAGCGAGCTGTCGAGCGTCGTGATGCCTTCTTCCAGCGCCGCCATGGCGTTGGCCAGGCCCAAGCCGCGCGTGTTGTGCAGGTGCACGCCGGTGAGTTTCTCTTCGCCGATCTCGGACTTCACCCTGCGCACCAGCCGCCGGATCTGTGCGGGGTTCGCGTAGCCGGTCGTATCCGACAAACCCACTTCCCGGCAGCCCGCCTCGACCAGTGCATGGGCCAGTTCGAGGACCTTGCTTTCGGGCACCGGCCCTTCCATCGTGCAGCCGAAAGCAGTGGCGATTCCGGCCTCGAAAATCGGGCGGCGTTCCTCGGGAAGTTCGTCCAGCATCTCGTTGATGCGACGAACCTCCTCGAGCATTTCGGGGTGATTCTTGCGCACGTTCGCCTTGCTGTGCGTCTCGCTGGCCGAAACCGGAATGCTCACCTTGTGCGTGCCGGCGGCGACCGCCCGCTCCACGCCCTTGAGGTTCGGCGCCAGCGTGGTGACGTGCAGCCCGGGGATGGTCACGGCGTAACGTACCAGTTCCTCGCAGTCGGACATCTGCGGCAGCAGTTTCGGAGGCACGAAGGAGCCCACTTCGATTTCGGGCACGCCCGCGGCGGCTTCGGCCCGGATCCAGGCCTTCTTGGCCTCGGTGGGCATGATCACATTGAGGCTCTGTAGACCGTCGCGCGGCCCCACTTCGCTTACGAGAACGTCAATCGACATTGGGCGCCGGATTCAGGTGTTGCGGGTGGCCGCCTGCGCCCGCTGCTGGCTCTTGCGGCCGATCCGCGTGAGATGCACGCGGCTGGTCTTGCCCGCGCGCCGCTCGTTCAGTCGCGATACCAGACTTGTGACCTCTTCGCGCACCTCGTCGGCCTCGCCCTGCTTGTAGCCCGTAATCGTGGTCGTCCCCTGGGTCAGTTCGTAGCGGTACCAGTTATCGGCGTCGGAACCGTCCGGAGAATCGGTCTGTTCGAGGGTTACGATCTCGAATGGCCGGGCTGCCGGCATTACGTTGGTGTCATCGGTCATAACCGAAATATTTTACACCCCCGGCCAGGCGCGCCCTTCGAGCGGAAATCGTTGGCCGATGCAGCCGGAGAACTGGCGTTGGGCCGGCTGTGAGGCTACATTACCGGGCGGAGGGACTCCGGCATTTATTCATGAATAATTCCGATGGGCGGGCAACCGTCACGCTCAAGGGCCTTGCGCCGCTGGAAGTCCTGAGGGGGGGAAGCGGCCCGAAACTCGTCTGGCTGCACGGCGAAGAGGGGCAGCGCGGCTGGCTGCCGCACCACGCGCGCCTGGCGGAGCGCTTCACGGTTCTGGCGCCGACCCTGCCCGGCATCGGCGCATCGGTGTTGCCCGAGTGGGTGAATAGCGCGCGCGACGTCGCGAAGGTCTTGCTGGCGGCGCTCGACGGCGGCGGCATCGGCAACTGCATCCTGGGCGGCGCTTCGATGGGCGGCTGGATCGCGGCGGAAATGACTTCGATGGAACCCGGACGGTTCGCGGGACTGGTTCTGGTTGGTTCGCAGGGCACCGCCACCGGCGAGATGAACACGCCGGACCTGTTCCTGATGCCCTACCGCCGGTACATCTCGTTCGGCTACAACGACGCCCGCTCGGCCGCGTTTCAGGACCTGTGGTCGGGCGAACTCGACGACGACGCGGTGACCCAGGACCTGGAAGTGATGGAGCTCGCGGCGCTGCTCGGCTTCAAGCCGTACATGCACGACCGGTCGCTGCTGCCGGCGCTGGCCCGCTTCACGAACCCGGCCCTGCTGCTGTGGGGCGCAAATGACGTGATCACGCCGCCGCCCGTCGCCGAGCGCTTCCTCAACGCGTTGCCCGCGGCCAAATTGGTCACGATCGGCGACGCCGGGCACTACGCGCACCTGGAGAAGCCCGTCGAGTTCGCGGGCGCCGTGACCGGTTTCGGCGCCGGGCTGAAGGCGGACTGAACGATGTTCCAACTGCACTACTTCGTCAACCATCCCTATCTGGGTTATCCGCATGAAGCGGCGGCCGAGTTCGGCGCCGTCATGCTCAAGTTTTCCAATCGCCACTTCGACGGAGAGCGCGCCGCCGAGTTGTTCGAGCGCTATCACGAGGAATACGTGGTGGCCGAACAGGTGGGCTTCGACTCCATCGTCGTCAACGAGCATCACAACGCCCCGGCGGCCATGTCTCCCGCGCCCAACCTGTACGCGACGGTCGTGGCCAAGCTCACCGAACGCGTGAAGATCTTCATCGCCGGAAACATCCTTCCGATCAACGGCAACCCGGTCCGCCTGGCCGAGGAGCTGGCGCTGATCGACCTGTTCTCGAAGGGCCGGCTCATTTCCGGTTTCGTGCGGGGCGGGGCGGTGGAGTCGCTGGCGATGTCGATCAACACGCTGCACAACCGGGAAATGTTCGCCGAGGCGCACGACCTGATCCTGAAGACCTGGACCCAGCCCGGCCCCTTCGTCTGGGAGGGCAAGCACTACAACTACCGTTGTGTCAATCCCTGGGTGCTGCCGCTGCAGAAGCCGCATCCGCCCGTCATGATTCCGGGATCCACGAGCCGCGAGACCGTGGAGTTCGCCGCCGAGCGCGGCTACCCCTACGTGGCCCTCGCCACGCGGCTGGAGGCGACCGATGCGCTGTTCAAGGCCTACGACGAGATCGCGGTGCAGCATGGCCACACGCCGACGCCCGCCCATCGCGGGTATTTCACCCGCGTGCACGTGGCGCCCACCGACGAGCAGGCGCTCGAGGAAGGCCGGGAGCAGTTCGGAGGCCGGGTGGCGCAGGTCACGAGCATGGTGGACATGAAGATCCATCCCGACGTGGGCGCCTGGATGGCGCCGCCGGGCTACGTGAGCCGGGAGGCGGCCATCGCCAGGCGCCGGTACATGGGCGGGACGCCCTATGCCTTCTTCACCCAGGGATACGAGAAGGCGCTTGAGACGCGCCAGATCATTGTCGGAAGTCCCGAAACGGTGGCGCGGCAACTGAACGAGCTGCGCGTGAGGTTCGGCGTGGGCCACCTGGGCGTTTCCCACTTCGCCGTGGAAGACTACGGCCACACGCTGCGCAACCTGGAACTTCTCGGCCACGAGGTGTTTCCGCGCCTACGCGAAATGGCCGCCGGGGACTGAGCATGGCCGCCGCGGACAGCGGGAAGGCTCGGGCCGTGGCCGGACCGCCGCAACAGCACCCGCCAGGCTACGTCGGCAAGCTGCCCCTGTCGCTCAAGGCGGGCTGGGGAGTGGGCTCGATGGGCTGCCTGGGGATGCTGTACATCGTCAATGTCTTCGTCCTCTACTTCCTGGTCAATCACCTGGGCGTGGACCCGGCCCTGGCAGGCCTCATCCTGTTCATCACCAGGATCTACGACGTATTCAGCGACCCGATGATCGGGTTTCTGAGCGACACAACCCGCAGCCGCTGGGGCCGGCGGCGCCCGTGGATGGCGCTGGGCGCCTTCATGTCCGGACTGGCGCTGATCCTCACGTTCAACGCGCCGGCGCTGGCGTCGATGAATGCCCTCGCGATCTACCAGCTCATCGTGCTGATCGCCTATTTCACCGGCTACACGCTGTTCTACGTGCCGTTCATGGCGATGCCCGCGGAAATGACCGACGACTACAACGAGCGAACGTCGATCATGGCGTGGCGGGTGGGGTATTCCAACTTCGCAGGCATTCTCATCGGCGCCGGCATGCCGGCGTTGATCAATTACATGGGCGCCGATCGCAGGGCCTACGGGATCGTCGCGATCCTGGTCGGCATCCTGATCGCCGCAACCATGATGACGACGGTACTGCTGACCCGGCGCGCTCGGGAGTTGCCCAGCTCGCAGCAGGACCGCTATTCGATCGCCGATTACTTTCGGGCGCTGGCGAACAACCGGCCCTTCCTTACTCTCGCCGCGCTCAAGGCCACGCTGTACCTGGGCGTGGGCGTCAACGGCAGCGCCCTGCTGTTCTATATGACCTATTTCCTGGAGCGGGGCGAAGGGGGCCTGGCGCTTTCCACCCTGGCGGGCAACTTCGCCGGCCTTTGCACGGTGCCGCTCTGGGCTTATTTCAGCCGCGGCAAGGACAAACGCTGGGTTTACATGGTCGCGATTGTCGGCTCCGCGATCACGCTCATCTCATGGGCCTTCGCCACGCCCACGGAAGGCGACGTCGTGTTCGTCCTGCGATCCTGTTTCGTCGGCATATTCGGCGCGGGGGGCCTGACGATCGGGTTCTCGATGCTGCCCGACACGATCGAATACGACCGCATCCGGACCGGCAAGGTCCGCACCGCGCTCTACACCGGAGTTCTGGGCTTTGTCGAAAAGACCGGCTTCGCGCTGGGTCCCCTGCTGATGGGCTTCTACTTTTCCGCCGCGGGCCTGGTGGAGACCACGCTGGGCGCCGTGGAGCAGCCGGACAGCGCGATTACCGCCATCGTTAACGGCAAGGCCTGGATTCCCGCGACCCTGCAGGCGCTGGCGCTGTTCTGGCTGGTTTCCTACCGGCTTACCGAGAAGCAGCTCGCCCAAATGCGCGGTACGGCGGACGCGATCGGCGCCCCGGCGGCGGCGCGCGATTAGCGGCGACCTCAGGCCGGACGGTCGTTCCTTAGCTCGCCCTTCAGCACCTTGCCGTAAGCGTTTCGCGGCAGGGCAGGGAGGGTCTCGACGGTCCTGGGTATCTTGAAGCGGGCCAGCCGGCCCTCGCAGAAAGTCGCGAGTTCCTCCGCGTTAAGCGTCAGGCCGGCGCGCAGCACCACGAAGGCCTTGAGGCTTTCGCCCCAGCGCTCGTCGGGCACGCCCACCACTGCGGCGTCGAGGACGTCCGGATGTCGCACCAGTTCCTCCTCGACTTCGCGCGGGAAGATGTTGACGCCGCCGCTGATCACCATGTCCTTCTTCCGATCGACGATATAGATGTAGCCCTCTTCGTCGCGCCGGGCCAGGTCGCCCACCGACACCCAGCCGTCGCGAAAGGCCCCGGCGGTCTCGCGGGGCTTTCGCCAGTAGCCGTTGAACAGGAAAGGGCTGTTCGAAAACAGCTCGCCGACTTCTCCGGGTCCAACCTCGCCGTTTTCGTCCAGCAGCCTGACCTCGGTGGACGTGAACGGCTGCCCCACGCAGCGCTGCTTGCGAAGCTGGTCGGCGGGGCGCAGGTTGCATACGATGCCGGCCTCGGTGGACCCGTAGGTCTCGTGGAGTATGCCGTCGCCGAAGTGGTCCACGATCCGCTCCTTGGTGGCCTGTGGCAGCGCGGCGGCGTTGGAGATGATGGACTTGAGCGCCGGGGTGGCGTGCTTCGCAAGCACCGCCTTTTCCAGCGCGAAGATGGCGTGAAAGTGGGTGGGCACCATGAACACGCCGGTCGCCGCGCCCTCGTCCAGCCGGCGCAGCACTTCCCCGGGGTCGAAGCGCGACAACAGTTCAAGCTGTCCGCCGAGGTAAATCGAGGCAATGCTGAACGCGAGGCCGCCGCCGTGGCACAGCGGCGTAAATCCCAGGAACCGGTCGTCCGGCGAATAACAACCGTACTCGGACGCCATTCCGTGGAACTGCAGGATCCGCGACCGGTGCGAAACCAGCACGCCCTTGGGCTTGCCGGTGGTGCCCGAGGTGTAGGGAATCGTGAAGGTCTCCCACTCATGCACCGGCGCCAAGTCGGCCCGCGGCCGGGCGGCGGTCAGACGGCGCTCGAGATCGTCGCCGAGGACGAACACCTGCTCGACCGAGGCGAAGTCCGTGTCCCGCGCAAGCTCGGCGCGTTCGGCATCGACGAACAGCACCCGCGCTTCGGCATCGTCGCAGATGCCCGCCACCTCCCTGGGGCTCAGCCCGGGATTGACGGTCGCCAGCGGAATCCCTGCCTGGGCCGCGCCCGCCACGATCTCCAGGTAATCGATGCAGTTCCCGGCCAGGATGGCGCCGTGGGCGCCCGGTTCGAGCTTGAGCCCGTCCAGCATCCACGCGCTGACCCGGTCGATTCGGGACACCAGGTCGCGGTAACTCCGCTCCTGATCGCCATGGCGCACGGCGATCTTTTCGGGGTCGCGGCTCATGGCGGCCCGGATGCCGCCGGCCACGGACAGCGGCCGGTACGAGGCAGGCAGGTCGGGAACGCCGTTCGAACCCATCACTGCGAGGGGAGCCGGAAGACCTTCAGCGCGTTGTCGCGCAGCAGGCGCTGCCGGGATTCCGGCCTGAGTTCCAGTCCGTTGACTTCGGCCACCGCGCGCTCGGGGTCGATGACCGGCCAGTCGGTGCCGAACATCACCTTGTCGCGCCCGTACGAGTTCAGGTAGTGGACGAAAGGCGCCGGCCAGTAGCGGGGTGCGTAAGCGTCGCCGGCGGTATAGACATTTTCGTGCTTCCAGCACATGGCGATCATCTCCTCGGTCCACGGCACGCCGATGTGGATGCCGATCAGCTTCAGATCGGGAAAATCGACGGCCACCGGGTCCAGCGCGATCGGCCGGCCCACCGAAGGCAGGCGCTTAGAGCGGCTGTAGATGAGGTTCTGGCCGACCTGCATCATGATCGGGATATCGAGCTCGCAACACTTGGCGTAGTAGGGATACATGCGGGCCGCGTCGGGCGGCATCGCGAACCAGTGCGGGTACCAGTGGGCGCCGACGAAGCCCAGCTCCTTGACGGCGTATTCCAGGTCCTTCAGCCCCTCCATTCCGCGCGTCGGGTCGATCCCCGCCAGGCCCGAGAAGCGCGCCGGATACTCCGCGCACACATCGCTGACATATTCATAGGGAACCTCGAAGGAGTCCTTGAGGCCCATTTGCCCAGCGCGCACGGCGACGAGCAGCGACCGTTCGATCCCGGCTCGGTCCATCCGTGCGAGGTAGTCGGCGATCTCGACGCCGCCGCGCATGTCCTCGGGCATGCGGATCTGGTCCCTGAACGCTGTGTCCAGGCCGGTGCGGCCCTCCGCTACCGTTTGCGGCGTATAGAGATTGCAGACGATGTCGACGATGCCGGACATGCGGCCCTTTCCGGCGGTCAGGCCCCGCCGTTCTCCCAACTGAGAATGTCCCGGCCGAGCAGGCGTCCGAAGGTGATCGCCGGCGTCAGGGACATGCCGCCCACGAAGGCGTTGCCGCTGAGCTTGCTGAAGCCCAGCGCCTCTCCCGCGGCATACAGGTTCGGGATCGCCGAGCCGTCTTCGCGCAGGACCCGCAAGTCCGCGTCGACGTCGATGCCCGCCGGGCTGATCACGGTAAAGCCGACCGCCTTGACCGCGTAGAACGGCGGCGTGCCGATCGGGCGGATCATGTGCTCGCGGCCGAACTCGGGATCGTGGCGCGACTCCACCGCCTGGTTGAACTGCGCGGTGGTTTGCTCCAGCGTTTCGGGGTCCGCTCCGATCTGTGCGGCCAGATCGGCAAGGCTGTCGGCCTTGAGAAAATGCGCGTGCTTGCCGAACCGCGCCGCCATTTCCTCGCGGGTCTCCAGCGTGATCACCGGCGCGTTCTGCCGCATCGGTTCGTCGAATATCACGTAGAGGATGAAGCCCGGCAATGCCAGCACGGCCCGTTCGATGTGGTCGATGCTGGGATGGTCCTCGCGCACGAACCGCCTGCCCTCGCCGTTCACGTAGAACTCCCAGGGTTTGCGAATGGCCGGGTTCAGGCGCAGGTGGGCGCCCGACAGCGGGTCGTCGGCGTCTTGCCGGAAGCCGGCCACGGTCGTGAGGAACGAGTCGCCGCCCGACACCGTGGCGCCCAGTTCCCGCGCCGCGCGGATGCCGTCGCCGCGCGAGTACGGATTGCAGTAGGAGGTCAGCGCGTACTGCGGCGTGATTTCGGCCCACATCTCGAGGTTCGCCGCATAGCCCCCCGAAGCAAGGACGACATTCCGTCCGTAATGGCGTTCCGTGGATCCGGACGCCGTTTCCACTTCCACGCCGGTCACGGCGCCGGAATCGTCCTGGAGCAGCCGCGTGAATCGCGTTTCAAGCCTGAGATCGATGCGGCTGTCCGCGATCAGCCGTTCGAACGGGGGCGTCATGGCCTCGAGGACGCTGACGCCCAGCTTTTCGCCCCAGCAGTAGCGCCGCGTGCGGTAGGGCTCATGGGCGCTGCCGGCGACCGGGTGGCCGGGCAGCGGCTCGAAGCCCAGGCCCGTGAGCCAGTCCAGCGTGTCGCTCGCGTTTTCGATCGCCATGCGCCCCAGGGCCGGGTCCATCGTGCCGTTGCAGATGCGCATGGCGTCCTCGTAGTGCTCTTCGGCGCTGTCATCGATCCCGGCGGCCTCCTGCAGCCGGGTGCCGGCCGCGCTCATCTGTCCCGACGACCAGTACAGCGTCCCCCCGATCCGCTTGTCCGCCTCGATCTGCAGCACCCTGGCACCGCGTTCCGCCGCGAAAATGCCCGTTGGCATTCCGGTCGAACCCGCGCCGATGATGATGACGTCGTAGTTATCGCTCATGTTTGATTCCCGTTTTCCCGCTTCGCGCCCGATGCCTGGACCGGGCCGCGTCTATGTTTCCACAGAACTTCCGCAGTGGCTACTGCCACCGGCGGATCAGACCTCGGCTGACTTGACCGCGCTACCCGGCAGCACGAGGTCGTGTTCGATGCTGCGGGAGGCGAGGTAGAACAAGGCGGCGGAGCCGAGGCTGCACGTCACGGACACGATCAGCAGCGACACGCCCAACGAATCCGCGCCCAGCGTACCCGCCAGGAAATCGCTGGCCACGCCGACCGACTGCGGGCCGATGATGCCGGCGATCAGGTTGATGATCAGGATCATGAGCGCCGAGGCGACGGCGCGGGTGCGGACGTCGGCGACGCCCTGGATGGTGGCGAACAGCACCGGCCCCTGCATCACACCCACGCAGGCCGGCACGATGAGCCACAGCAGAGCCGCCGTGGGATCGGGGACAAGCAGTACCAGGGCGTAGAAGGGCGCGGCCAGGACCTGCACGCCCGCGCAGAGATAGATGGGCGGCTTCTCTCCGTACTTCGCGAGCCGGCTGGCCAGCAGTCCGCCGAGCAGCGTGCCGGCGGCGTGCGGCAGGGCCTTGGTGAAGGCCAGCCAGGTGCCGACGGTGGCGATTTCCAGTCCGTGGGTGCGGGTATAGAAGGACGGCAGCCAGGCCAGCAGGGCGGTGCTGACCATGCCGTACATGCTGCCGCCCAGGACCATGTAGTTGAATGTTCTCTTGGTCAACAGGCTGCGGAATGCCGGGTACATGCGCGGCGCCTTTTCGGCGACCTCGAGGCCTTCGCTGTGGCCGCGCGGCGGGTCGCGCAGCGTGAAATGAACCACGAGCGCGATCAGCACGCCCGGCGCGCCGAAGGTCACGAGCGTGACCCGCCAGCCGTAGGCGTCGGTGATCCAGCCGCCGACCAGGAAAGCCAGGAACACGCCCAGGGACGAGCCCAGGCCGAGCACGGCCATGGCCATGGCGCGCTCTTTGGGAGAAAAGTAGTCCGATATCAGGGAATGCGAGGGCGGTGTGCAGCCCGCCTCGCCGATCCCGACGAGTACCCGGAATATCGCCAGTTGGACGAACGACCGGGCCAGCCCGCACAGGCAGGTCATCAGGCTCCAGAGCGCCAGCGCCGCGGCGATGATCCTGCGGCGTGAGCGGCGGTCCGCGAGGCGGGCGATCGGCACGCCGAGCAGCGCGTAGAAAAGCGTGAAAGCCGCTCCGGTTATGAACCCGATCTGGGTGTCGCTCAGCCCAAGGTCGGACTTGATCTGCGGCATCAGGATGCCGATCACATAGCGGTCGGCGTAGTTGAGGGTCATTACGACCAGCAACAACCCGAGCACGTAGCGACGATACAGGACCGTCGCGGCAAAAGGCCTGGTGGCCCTGGATGCGGAATCCGTCATGGAATCCGCCGGCTAGGCAGCAATCACTTCAATGAGTTCGCCGACCGCGCCGCGTAGCGTGAAGCCGTCCGGTTCCGGATTGCCGTGCATGGGCAGGGCGCCTTCGCCCACGGGCTTTATACCGTTGGAGTCGCACTGCGCGCGGCACTTGTCGAGGTCGTTGACGCGGATCGTGAGCATCGCCAGTCCGGTCCGGTCCAGCGAGGTCGGATACACGGTGCCGCTGTCCGCCTTGAATTCCCACACCTCGATGCTGACCCCGCTGCCCACGTTGCCCCACAGGAAGTAACTGTCGTTCGGCGCCCCTATCAGTTCGTTGGCGTTGCGCTGGAAACATTCGAGCTGCGAGCTGCGCTTGAGTCCCAGCGCCTGCTCGAAGAACGCGTCCACCGGGCGCTGGTCGAGACTGGTGATGGCGGCGTTGTGAAACCCGGAATGCAGCCCCGGCAACGTCCAATCCGGCCGGTCGCCGCGCACATTTGCGGTAATGAACATTTGCTCTCCGCCTGGCCCGAAAGCCGCGTAACTCATCACGTCCACGTCGCGTCGCCAGGTCGTGTTGCGGAAATAGTAGTAACGCGGCGGCGAGATCACCGGGGTGTTCGCCGACGCGAGGCGATGGTAGGACTCGGCCGGGTCCCGTGTCCCGCCTTCCATGACCAGCAGCCCTGGGTCCCAGGGGCCGGAGTCGGGCCGCGGGCGGTTGGCCCCGGCCCCCTGCGGCGCTTCGAGCACTCGTACCTGTGCGCTACGGGAGGGCTCCGGCATGTGCAGCGTCGCATAGCGCCTTCCGGCTTTGCCGACGCCGGGGGCGGTCGTGGCATCCGCCGGCAGCGCGCCCTCGTCGGCGAGGCTCATGCCCATCACTTCGGTGTAGAAGCGGATGCTGGCGTCCACGTCCGGCGACACCGTCGTGAAAACCACGATCTTCGCTTCCAGGGGATTGGACTCTTCCGGCGGCGTAAGCGTCATCCCGGACCGGGTGCGAGGCGCCGCCTCCACAGCCTCGTTCGCGGAAGTCTTTCCGGTTGCCGTGCCGCCAATAATCCCCGCCGAAACTGCCATGGCCGATGCCTGCAAAACGTCTCTCCTGTTCATCTGCCGCCCCCCGGCGCCTGAGTGGAGTGCGAATGTATCATGCGGGCTCGCCGTGCAGGGGAAGCCGTGACTGAAGGCTTTGACTTCTTTGTGCCGGGGCCGGCCGGGAAACTCGCGACCCGCAGCAAGGGTCTTGCGCCCGGTTGCGCCGACGTCGTGGTGCTGGTGCAGGGCGCCAACTTGACCGGCCAGGCGGGTTTCGACTTCGGCTTTCCGGGCGGCGAGGACTACTCGCTGATGGACGCCCTGGTGGAGCGGGGCCTGGCTGCCGTGACGTTTTCGCTGCGCGGATATGGCCGGTCCGATGCTCCCGACGATCCGCTCACCGTCGATACGGACGTGGCGATCGAGGATCTGGCGAGCGTCATGGACTGGCTGGCGGCAGGGGGCCACCCGCAGCCGCACCTTCTGGGCTGGTCCTGGGGCGGGCGCATCGTGGCCCGCTACGGCGAACAGCACCCGGACCGGGTGGCGCGCATGGTGCTGCTCGACCCGGCGCTGGGCGGAGGCAACCTGATTCCGTTCGAGCCGGAAGAGCCCTGGTGGAGCGGCGGCTGGGAGTACTTTTTCGAACGCGAAGCGCAGTACGGGGCCGAGGAGATGCGCCGTGCGCTGGCGGACTGGGTCGTCGAGCATGAGCCGCGCTCGCCCAACGGCATCCGGCGCGAGAACGCGCGGGGCAGCATTCCGGCCGACCCCGAGGCGCTGCCTTGCCCGGTGCTGATGATCTACGGCAGCGGCGCGGGCAAGGCCGCCTACATGCACGGCGGAATCCAGCGGGCCGAGTACTTCGAGCGGCTGCCGACAGAGGACAAGGCCCTGGTCGTGGTCCCTGGCGGAGGGGACTACGCGCATCTGCAGCCGGCCCGGCACAGGATTCAGGCGGCGATCGCCGATTTCCTGCTGAAAGCCTGACGGCGTACGGGTTCGAACGTGCAGGCGCAGCGCGTCCTTATCGTGGGCGGAGGGATCGGGGGACTGACCTGCGCGCTGGCGCTGTCCCGCGCCGGCCATTCCGTGCAGCTCTACGAGCAGGCCCCCGCATTCGGCGAGATCGGCGCGGGCATCATGCTGACGCCCAACGCCACCCGCGTGCTGAGGCATTTCGGTCTTGGGGCGCCGCTGGACCGCAGCGGCATGCGTCCGCCTGCCTCCCGCTACCGGCGTTTCGACGACGCGGCGCTGATGGGCGACGCACCGTTGGCGGACGTCATGGAATCGACCCACGGCGCTCCCTGGCTGCACATTCACCGCAGCGATCTGCTGGACGCGCTGCTCTCCGCCGTGAGGAACCAGGGCGGCACGGACCTTTACGCCGGACACCGGGCAACGGGCAGCGCTCAGGACGGCTCAAGCGTCACCGTGCGGTTCGTCAACGGCGCGTCGGCGGAGGGCGACCTGCTGGTGGCATGCGACGGCGTGCGTTCGACCGTGCGCGGCCAGCTTGTCGAACGCGCAGAGGCGCGGTTCCGCGGGCAGGTCGCGTGGCGCGCACTGGTCCCCGCGGGGGGCTTGCCGGAGCGCGTAACCGACCGGGCGTCGGTCGTGTGGATCGGCGAGGACCGGCATATCGTGCAATACGTGCTGCGCGGCGGTTCGCTGGTGAACTACGTGGCCATCGCCGCCCAGCGGGAATGGGTGGAGGAGGGCTGGAACCGGCCCGCGCCACTCGAAGAAGTGCAGAAGGAATTCGCCGGCTGGCATGAGGATGTGCAGTCACTGCTGTCGGCGACTCCCGCGGGCGCGCTCTACAAGTGGGGCTTGTTCGACCGGGACCCGCTGGAGCAATGGGTTTACGGACGCGTGGCGCTGCTGGGCGACGCGGCCCATCCCATGCTGCCCTTCATGGCGCAGGGCTCGGCCATGGCGGTCGAGGATGCCGCGATCCTGGCGCGGTGCATTGAAGCCTTCGACGACCTGGACGTGGCCTTGTCGCGCTACCAGGCGGTGCGCCGCGAACGCACGGCGCGCGTCATCCTGCAGTCCAGGGCGCAGACGAACCTGTACCAGCGCCTGACGGGGGACAAGAAACGGCAGCGCGCCGCCAGCACCGAGTGGGTCTATGGATTCGACGCGACGAGCTGCGCGATCTAGTCGAAATCCAGTTCCGGGATCTCTTCCAGCGGCGGCGGCTCCGGAATGGAACGCACATAGTCGTAGATCTGCCGGAGCTGATCGTCGCTGAGCACCTTCGGCGAATAGGCCGGCATCAGGTTCGTGAACCGGACCAGCCGCGCAAACGCTTCAAAAGGCAGGACGGTCCGGGCAATACGGACGCCGGCCACGCCTCCCTGTCCTTCATAGCCGTGGCACTGCCAACACTGCTGGCTGATATACAGCTCAAGGCCTTCCTTGGCCTCGTCGCCGGGTTCGTCAGGCCACGCAGGCGTGGCGCCCAGAGTCAACAGCAGCAACACCGGGGCGGCAATGCCCGGCGGCAGGGGGATCCGCGAACGCGCGCTCATCTCGGCTGACAGCGAACGTCCACGAATGCCGGCTCTCCGCCATCGACGACTTCCGCGGCGCGGGCCAGGGCCGGGCCCAGATCGGCCGGATCCAGAATCGGCCCCTCGGCCCACACGCCCGTGGCGCGGGCAATGCCGGCCAGGTCGATGTCGGGATTGCGCAATTCGTTGCCGACCCGCCAACTGCTTTCGATTCCGCGCTGGCGCCGCGCCGCCATGCGCTGCAGGTGCATGTATTCCTGGTGGTAGCCCTGGTTGTTGTGGGTCACCGTCAACAGCGGAATGCCGTGATAGGCGGCGGTCCAGAACGCGCCCGGCGTGTACATCATGTCGCCGTCCTTCTGCACGTTGACCGCGAACCGTCCTTGGGGGCGGTGGGCCAGCGCCGCGCCTACGGCCGCCGGAGCGCCGTAGCCGAGACCGGCCCCGCCCGAGCGGCCGATGTACTGATAGTGCCTTTCGATGGGCCACAGCCGGCGGGCCCATCGGCTCTGCGCGCCGTCGTCCGAGACCAGCGCCCAGTCCCGGTCCTTGACCACCTGCCACAGTTCGGCGTAGAGGCGGGCCGTGCTCACCGGAACCGCGTTCCATCCGTAGCGCGCGTCGTCCAGGGCCTGTCCGCGGGCGCGCGAGTGGATCTCCCGCCAGCTGGCCTCCCTCGCGGCGTTGCTCGCGCGCCGCGCGGGCGTCATCGCCGAGAGCACGGCATCGGTCAGCAAGGGCAACGTGGCCTGCGCGTCCCCGGCGATGGAGAGGTCCGAAAGGTAGAAACGCTGGAAATTCTGGTAGTTGGACCTGGTGAACAGGTCGTTGGACCCAATGCTGATCACGCGTGCGTCCGGCCGCGCCTTGCGCACGCTGTCCCGGTGGACCCGGTCGCGCACGGTGTTGATCACGCCCCAGACGTCGAAGAGTTCCAGTCCGAGCACGACGTCGGCCTGGGCCACCGCGGCCGCTCCCTGCGAGAGGTAGTGCGTGTTCGGGAAGTTCATGCGCCCGAACTGGTTGACCACCGGCGCCTGCAGGGCCTCGGCCAGCGCGACGAGCCGGTCCACGCCCTCCTGATCACGGGCCATCAGGTCCGCCACGATGACGGGCGATTCCGCTTCCAGCAGCATGCGAGCCGTCTCCCCGACCGCGCCCTCGTCGCCGATGGGCGGCCGGTTGAGGGAAACGGCAGTCGGGACCAGATCCCGGTCGCCCGCCTCGGCCTCCTGAAGATGCCCGTCCAGCACCACGGCCACCGGCCCCGCCGGCGGCGTCATCGCGATCTTCAGGCCGCGGGCCATGGACTCGGCGTAGTGCTGCAGGGAAAGCGGCATGTCGTCCCACTTGATGTAGTCCCGTATGACCCGCACGCAGTCCTGCGCGGAATGCGACCACTCCACGCCCGCCCGGCGATCCGTCGCCTCCAGGTGGTTGCCCGCGAGCAGAATCATCGGCGCCCGGTCGCACCACGCGTTATAGACCGCCATGGAAGCGTGCTGCAGTCCCACGGTGCCGTGGCAGAGCACGCCCATGGGCTTTCCGCCGACCTTGTAGTAGCCATGGGCCATGGCCGCCGCCTGTTCCTCGTGCACGCAGGTCAGCAGTTCCGGCGCCTGGTTGCCGCCGTAGTTGACGATGGATTCCTGCAGTCCGCGGAAGCTGGAACCCGGGTTGGTGGCGATGTATTCGAGACCGAGCCGCCGGATGACGTCCAGCATGAAATCGGACCCCGGATTGCGGACGAAATACTCGCGCGCCTGCCCGGCCGTATAGCCGTCCGGTATTTCGGATTCCATCGCCTCCTGCGCGGCCGTGGGCGGCATCGCGCCCGGCTCCTGCGCATCGCCGGCCGCCTGCGTTGCCGACGCCTTGCCGGCGGCGCCCACGCCCGCGGCGGCCAACCCGGCCGCCATTGCGGACGAAACGAAATCCCTGCGGTTGACGCGCGCCGGCTCCTCCGGTTCGGACGGAGTTGGATGGGGCTGCTTGTCAGGCTTCACGTGTCCTCCCCGGCATCACGCTGAAGGATTTCCATGATAAGTGCCACGGCCAGGGTTGGCACTGCCGTAGCCCTGCTGGCGCCCCCTTCTTCCAGGAGCGTTGGAGCAAGGACAGCGAGAATCGAGCCAGGATGGCGTCTCCAGGAAGAAGGGGGCGCCAGCAGGGCGGGACCGAAGCGCAGCTACCATATCGCATATGCCGAAACGCTTTTCCAACGCGCGAACAGCCCCAGATGGCGCCGGGCCGGCGCTCGACATCAGGCAATACGCGCCCGCGCTAGGCGCCGAAGTCAGGGGCGTCGATCTCGCGGACGGCCTCGATCCCGCGACGTACGAGCAGGTTCGCGCGGCCCTGCTCGCGCACCAGGTGCTGTTCTTCAAGGACCAGACGGAGATTTCCCCGCGAACTCAAATCGGGATCGGCAGGATGTTCGGCGAGCTTCACATGCACCCAGCCGCCCCTCAGATGGCGGGCTATCCCGAAATCTTCGAAATCTACGTGAGCAGGGACTCGAAGATCGCCAACGGCGAATTCTGGCACTCCGACGTGTCCTGCGACGAAGTGCCGCCGCTCGGCACGATCCTGCAACTGCACATCCTCCCTCCGGTGGGCGGCGACACGCTCTTCGCAAACATGTACGCGGCCTATGACGCTCTATCGGAGCCGATGAAGCGGATTCTCGAAGGACTGAGCGCCCTGCACGAATCCGAACACGTTTACCGCGAGCGCTACTCCGATCGCGGTGTGGACGATACCGGCAAGGAATATCCAAGCGCGACTCACCCCGTCGTCCGTACGCACCCGGAGACCGGCCGCAAGGCGCTTTACGTAAACCGGACGTTCACGACCCGGATCAACGAACTCGAAGCGGCCGAGAGCGAAGCGCTGCTCGGATTCCTCTTCGATCACTGCGAAGGCATCGACTTTCAGATCAGGTATCGCTGGGAACGCAACGACGTCGCCTTCTGGGACAACCGCTGCGCGATGCATCGGGCGATCTGGGACTACCGGCCCGCCCGGCGCAAGGGGCGGCGCGTCACGATCAAGGGCGACCGCCCTGTTTGACCGTGGGGACGGCCTGAAGGAATTTCCCGACCAGGGCCGCCGTGGCTTCCGGCTGTTCGATCACCAGGTAGTGGCCGCAGTCGGGAAGAACGACCAGTTCGCAGCCTGGGATCATCTGCCGAATCGAGGAAAAGCCGATCCCGCTTCCCGCCGGGCTGAACGGCGTCATGTTGTCCTCTTCCCCCGCGATCAATAGCGAGGGCGCTTTGATCCGGCGCGCCCAGGGACTCAAGTCCACCTGTTCCAGGGTTTTCGTGCCGCGCACGAACGCGTCCACGTCGGTCCGGCTGAACGCCTCGCGCATCGAGGCGAGCTGCGCTTCGGCCTCCTGGCGCTCATAGAACGCCCTCCCGAAACCGGCCACGGCGGTCAGGTCCGCTACGGCCGCCATACCGCTATCGCGCGCCGCCCGCCTCCAGGTTGCGCGCATCATGCGGGCCGCGCCGTCGTAGCGGGCCAGAAAGCAGCTCAGCACCAGCCGGTCGACCGACTTCGGATACTTCGCCGCAAGGATCAGGGCCACCATCGCGCCGAAGGAAGTCCCGTGCACGTGCACCGGCGCCAGTTCCAGCGCCCCGATGAACTCGTGCACCTGATCGGCAACGCCTTCCAGACCGCCCTCCCGCGGCGCGCCGGAGCTCTGGCCATAGCCGGGGAGATCGAAATCGATGACCTCGAAGTCGTCGGCGACGAAGGGCGTCAGGCGCTCGAAATTGCGGTGCCCGAACGCCGACCCATGGATGTGCAGTACCGGAACACCGCTGCCGGAGCGCCGGTACCAGATCGTTTCTCCGCCGGGCAGTGAAAGGGTCGTCATGGCAAGCGGCTCAGGCGAGCCGGCACAGCGACATCATGCCGTCGATGTCGGGGGCGGATTCCAGGTCCCAGACCGCTGCAAGAATTTCATCGACACGGCCGGCAGGCAATACGGGTTCCGCCGAGGCGCGAAAGATCCCGGCAAGTTCGTCGTCGCTCATCCGCCGGCCGGGGCTGCCGAGGAACGCATCCACCGAGGTGGACTCGGTCGTGCCGTCGGTGAACTCGATTTCCATCGAGCAGCCGTCGAAACTCTCGCGGGTCTCGTCGCGCACCAGTTCAATGCGTGAGCGCAGCGCCAGGATATCGGGATCGGTGTAGGCGGGCTCGCGCATTTCGTCCAGCGTAAAGCGGCCGCGCCGCCAGGCCGCCGCGACGCAGAAACAGAGGTCGAAGCGCGCGGTGAGTTCGCTGTGCGGATCGCCAAAGCGCTCCATGCGTTCGTCGCAGATGTCCACGACGATGGGCTCGACCAGGATGCGCACCCGCGCCACTTTCCGGCCGTTTGCCCTCGGCCGCAATGCGAGCGCGCATTCGATCGGGGCGTGGGTGATAGTTTCGGTGGGCACCGACTTGTAGCTCTGGCCGTGGATGCACCAGGGGTCCGCCAGCGAATCGAGGACTTCTTCGATTTTCCCGGCCGGTTCGTCCGAGTACGACTCGCGCATTCCCTTGTCGCCTTCGAAGGCGGTCGCGGGCGCGTCCATTCCGCGCCCGGCCAGTTCGGCCGCGGTCAGTCCCGACATGGCGGTCGCACCGGTGATGTAGGACAGCGTCATGCTCCCCACCGACTCGTAAGTGCCGAAGGCCGTGCACATGGCGATGGCCAGCGCGTTGCGCATGCGCTGGCCGTCCAGTCCCGCCAGCAGCGAGCAGGCGGCGGCCGCGCCGACCCCGCCCGTCAGTCCCGCCGGTACGAAACCGCGGTAGTAGCCGGTGGGCATCAGCGCCCGGGCGCAGGCCAATTCCACTTCGATGCCCAGCGACAGCGCGTCCACCACGTCACGCCCGCTGTTGCCGCCGGATTGTGCCGCCGCCAGCACGGCGGGCAGTACCGCGGAGGTAGCGTGCATGTAGCAGGGAATGTAGGTGTCATGAAAATCCAGCACTTCGAACAGGGCGCCGTTCACCATCGCCGCGCGGGCCGGCTCCATGCGCGTCCCCAGCCACAGTACCTGCGCATTGCCCTCGCCGCCGGTCGCGCCGGCCCAGTCGTTGAGAATGCGCACCACTTCGTGATCGGTCGCGCCCACCGAAGCCTTGAGCTGATTCAGCAACAGGCGCTTCGCCTCGTGGCGGACATCGTCCGGAACGCCGTCGCCGGCATGTTTCCGGGCAAACGCCACCAGCCGTTCGGCCACCGTGAGATTCACACGCCCTCTCCGGATGTGCCATCGCTCGCCACGGGCCCGTACATCCATTCCAGCAGGCCGGGTTCCGTCTGGTTGTCCGCGCCCAGCGCCCCGATGGCCTGGTGGGCGGCATATCCGCGTAGCCCGACGAGGGTGGGCCGGCCGGCGTAGACACTGGTGTAGCAGGCCGCCACCGGATAGGCGTGAATCGTGCGGATCGGGCCTGCCCAATCCACGCCGACCCGGTCACTGAGCAGATCCCGGCCCACCTCCCGCTCGCTCAAGACGATTTCAATTGTGGCCTGGTATTGCTGCTCCGTCGGGTGTGTCTTGATCGGATAACCGGCCTTGCGCTCGGCCTCCATGTCCGGGACTTCGAACAGGCTCATGCGGACCCGCAGCACGCCATCGAACTCCGACCAGCGCCGGGCCAGGGTCCGGACGCATGCCCGAAAAGAGGATTCGTCCGCCCGCTGCCGCATGAACAGGGCGTAAGCCGGTTTGGCCGGCGGACCCTGGGGCGCGGCGTCGGCCGTGCGGTCCACCAGGGTGAGGGCATTCGAACCCACGGCGCGATAGGTCGTGCTCCTTTCCACGATCAGATCGATGTCGCCGAGCAGGTGGGGCTTCACTTCGGGCGGCGGCATGGCGTCGAAGGCCGCCAGGCCGGCCTCGTCCAGGTAACGGACGTCCGAATTCCACATGAGCCGCTCGCCGAGGGGACAATCGAGTTCGACACCCTTGACGGCGCCGAACAGCGCGGAATCGACCTCGTCGTACTGGTAATGCCGGTAATCGTAAATTCCGGCCCGGCGTGTAATGGCGGGGCTATGGACGTCCCGCCAGTAGCGGCGCACCCAGGAAAGCGGCAGTTCCGGCTTTTTCCAGCCGCAGGTGATGCGGGCGAGTCCGGCCCGGTTTTCAATATCGGTCAGGGTGCTCATTCCTTGCGATGCTTCGGCCGTGTTTATAACATGTACGGCGCGAATTTCTTCAGTCAGACGGAACCTGTTCATATGACCATTCTCGTAGCCGGCGCGACCGGCAATGTCGGCCGCCCGACGGTGGCGGCCCTGCTTTCCTCGGGTGAAACGGTGCGCGCGCTGAGCCGCTCGGAAGACAAATTGGGCGCCCTTCCGGAGGGCGCGGAAGGGGCCGTGGCGGACCTGGAAACGGGCAGCGGCCTGGACGCGGCTTTCGACGGCGTGGACCGGTTCTTCCTGATCACCGCCAACGGGGAAACGGAGACGCAACGCGGCCTGAACGCCGTCAACGCCGCGAAGGCGGCCGGCGTCGGAAGGATCGTCTACCTGTCGGTCCACAACCCGGACCAGGAGCCCCCGATTCCGCACAGCCGCAGCAAACTGCCCATCGAGGCGGCGATCAGGGAAAGCGGCGCCGAGTACACGATCCTGCGCCCGAGTTACTTCAACCAGACCGACCTGTCCGTGGTGCGCGTCGTCAAGGACTTCGGCGTCTATCCGATGCCCATCGGGACGATCGGCCAGAACCGGGTGGACACGCGCGACATCGCCGACTGCGCCGTGCGCGCATTGACGGAAGACGGACACAACGGCGCCGAATACGACCTGCACGGCCCGGACACGATCAGCGGTCCCGGGGCGGCGGCGGTCTACGCCAGGCACTTCGGGCGCGAGGTCTTTTACGGCGGCGACGACGTGGAGAAATGGGGCGAGTCGGTCAAGGCCTTTCTCGCGCCCTGGCTGCTGGATTCGCTCAAGAAGATGTTTCTGGCCCAGCAGGCGCATGGCCCCGCGGCCAGCGAAGCCGAGGTCGCCGCGTCACAGGAGGCGGTCGGCCATCCCCTGCGCAGCTTCGACGCTTTCGTGGCCGAACTGGCCGGGTAATTGGGGCCGCTACCGCTGCTGATACCGCGCCCGGCCAGCTGGCCGGGGCGGATCGCAGAATGGGCTGCGCCCATAGTCCAGGGCGTACGCGTCATGGACATATAACGCGCCGCAGTAATCGCACTCCGTGATCACAAGTTCGTGCGTCTCCCCCAGGGCGCGTAGCAGGGTGGCGGCGAGTTCCAGCGACATTTCTCCGCCGGGCATCATGCGGCGGTGCATTTCGTAGGCGTCGCACAGGCGGCGCCCCTGCGACAGAAGGCTCAGCGAACCCGGCACCCTGCACCGGGCCGGGCCGTCCGGCACGAGCAGTCCGGCGTGCATGAATAGCGAAACCAGGACGGTCGATTCGCAATGCCGGTGGCGGGTCTTGAAGAAATGGGCCACGCGGCTGGGTGGCCGGCCCCGCTTGCGCCGGGGCAGCCTGTTTTTGCCATGCTCGGCCACATAGCTGACATAGGCCTTGCGTATGCGGTCGCTGGAGAGGCCCGTGTACCGTCCGATTGTGCTCGTGCGGGCCTGCAATCCGAGCATGCGGATGGCCAGATGGAAGCGGTCCAGTTCACCGTCATAACGGCTTTGCGTTACACGCATGGGGCAGGCTTTCTACCGAATTCCAACCGCGATTGCAATCGAAAAATTGGACAATCAGGCCACTTTTTCGGGGTTGATCGCGAACGCGGTGTTTGTCTCAATAGTAAAGGAAAGAAAAACAACGACAATATGTCGAACCCGCAAGGAGTAACGAATGGCAGACGAATCAGAAGAACGAAAGCGACTGGAAGAAATCTTCGAAATCAACCGTCGCTTTGTCGATTTGATTGCTCAACTTGACGGTGAAGCAGCCGAAAGCAAGTATGGGCTTCCCGAAGAATTATGCCGCGAAATCAGGGCATTGACGGATTCGCAGCGCGATCTGGTGGCTAGCGTGCCGCTGCTGCTGGTTACCGTTACCCGCGGCGCCGTCGAGAAGGCGGAGACGGTGCGTGACAGCGAAGAAGGAGAGGACCGGGGCATGCTCGGGAACGAGGCCGCGGAGCAGGTGTTCGGCGCGGCGCTGATGACCTGGCTCACACAGGACGCCCAGCAGAAGCACACGCTCTCGTCGCTCTGGCTGGGCGCCGCCGGCCAGGAAGGAGAACCGGTGCGCAATCTGAACTTCGGCGACATTCAGGGCCTGGCCCCCCACTCGGGTAGCATTCTGAAGGCCCGGTTCGCCGACCGGCCCAAGGTATGGAGCGAACTGCTGGAAGCTGCGAGATCCGATGATCCGCAGCGCCAGCATCTCGCCCGGCTGGCCGTGCTTCCGCACTCCTATCCCATCAGGGGCAACACCGGACCCGGTTCCTGGCGCAAACGCCGGCGCTAGAGCCGCGGCAGCGGGGTCGGGCGACCCGGCTAAAAACGCTGGTGCGGCTATACTTCGAGCCTTCGGAGGGCCTGTAGCTCAGTGGTAAGAGCAGGTGGCTCATAACCACTTGGTCGCAGGTTCGAATCCTGCCAGGCCCACTGTGTGCTGTCGGACAGCACACCAGGCCGCCCCTTCCGAAACCGGGTGGCCGCATGGGGGTTGAGCATGATGGAATTCGTTGATCAGGCCGTCGAACTCCTGACGCGCCTGTTTCTTCTTGCGGTCGGGACCACGCTGCTGGCGCTGTTCGTGCTGCTGATCGTGGACCTTGCGCAGACTGCCAACGCCGTTCGCCGCAATTACCCGGTCATCGGCCGTTTCCGCCGGATTTTCGAGGTCATGGGCGAGTTCATGCGGCAGTACATGTTCGCGATGGACCGGGAGGAAATGCCGTTCAACCGGGCGCAGCGCAACTGGGTCGGCCGGGCTTCCAGCGCCGGCTCCATGACCGTGGCCTTCGGCTCGACCCGCGAAACGCGCTGGCCGGGCACGGCCATCTTCGCCAACGCGCCCTTCGGCCTGCTGGACGAGGAATGCCGCGACACCTCGAAGGTGACGGTGGGCGCGGACGGTCCCAATCCCTACACGACCAACCGCATCTTTCACATTTCCGGAATGAGTTTCGGGGCCATATCCAGGCCGGCGGTCACGGCGCTCGGCAAGGGCGCGGCGACGGCCGGATGCTGGATGAACACCGGCGAGGGCGGGCTCTCGCCCTGGCACCTGGAGGCCGGCAACGACATCGTGTTTCAGTTCGGAACGGCCAAGAACGGCGTGCGCACGCCCGATGGCGCGCTTAGCGAGGAACGCCTCGGGGAAGTCGGCTCGAACCCGCAGGTGAAAATGATCGAGATCAAACTGAGCCAGGGCGCCAAACCCGGCAAGGGCGGGATCCTGCCGGGCGCGAAGGTGACCGGCGAGATTGCCCGCATCCGCGGTATCCGTACCGGCGAGGACGCCGTAAGCCCGAACCGCCATCGCGAGGTGAGCAACAACGGGGAACTGCTGGACCTGATCGCCAGGGTTCGGGACGTGGGCGGCAAACCCACCGGCTACAAGGCCGTGGTCGGCAATCCGCAGTGGCTGGATGAGCTGTTCGAACTGATCAACCGACGCGGGCCGGACGCGGCGCCCGATTTCATTACCGTGGACTCCGGCGACGGCGGCACGGGCGCGGCCCCGATGCCGCTCATGGACAACGTGGGCATGGTGCTGCGGGAGAGCCTGATCATGCTGGTGGACGCGCTTGAGCGCCACGGCCTTCGCGATCGTGTGCGGGTGGTGGCCAGCGGCAAGCTGATCACGCCCACGGAGGTGGCTTGGGCACTGTGCGCGGGGGCGGACTTTGCGGTGTCCGCCAGGGGCTTCATGTTCGCCCTGGGCTGCATACAGGCGATGCGCTGCAACAAGAACACCTGCCCCACGGGCATCACCACCCACAACCGGCGGCTGCAACGCGGTCTCGATCCGCCCACCAAGGCGGTGAGCGTGGCCAATTACCAGCGCCGGATCGAGGAGGAACTGAAGATCATCGCGCATTCCTGCGGTGTCGCCGAGCCGCGGCTGCTGCGCCGCGAGCATTGCCGGATCGTTCAGCCGGACGGCCGCAGCCGGCCGCTGTCGGAGATCTACCCGAAGGCAGCGTAAGATATAGACATGTCGGTATCGATACGCGCATGCCTCGTCTGCCTCTCAAGCGCCATGATGCTGGCGTCGGGGCCGGCGGTGGGGCAGAGTTCCGCATCCCAGTCGGTGTTCGGGGCCGATCCGAATCTTTCCGACGGGGCCCTGGCGCTGCGCCTGGGCGACTTCGAGGAGGGTATACGGCTGACCCTGGAGGGATTGCGTTCGCCGGCGGGAACAGCCCACAGCATTCGCACGCGCTCATCCGCGCACAACAACCTTTGCGCGGGCTACGTGATGGGCGGCAAGTTCCAGGAGGCGCTGGAGCACTGCAACGAGGCACTCCGGCTGAAGCCGAACAACTGGCATGCGTACTCCAATCGCGCCGTGCTGCATACCCTGACCGGGAGCCTGAGCAAGGCGGCCGAGGACATAGAACAAGGCAAGCGCATCAACCCCGATGCAAAGCGGCTAAGGGAAGCGGAGGAATTCCTGAATGCGCGCAGAGCCGCCCGCGACCGGACCGTGAGACAGACTTGATGGTCCCACTGTGGAATATGGGAGTTTCCTGACAGCGCGTCGCCGGATTCGTTCATGCTGACGAGAAAGGAGCTGATCCGTTACGGACTGGCGGCCGCCGTTCTGGCGCCGTGGGGAAGGGTGTTCGGCGGGACGGCGAGCCGTTTCCTCCAGGCGGACACCGATCCGGCGGACACCGGCTCCGGCGGCCCGCAGTACGCCGGCGAGATCGTGCTCGGCGTATCGGCGGCGTTTTCCGGGCCGTCCCGGGGGCTGGGCACCGAACTCTACCGCGGCGCAAGCGCCTACTTCAGCCGGGTGAACGAGAACGGCGGCATCAACGGCCGCAGGATTGTGCTCAAGATGTACGACGACGGTTACCAGCCCGACCCGTGCGTGGAAAACACGATGAAGCTGATGCTGGAGGACCAGGTCTTCCTGCTGTTCGGCTACGTGGGAACGCCTACCGTCACGCGCGTGCTGCCGCTGCTGAAGAAATTCCAGGACGAAAACATCTTCATGTTCTTTCCCTTCACCGGCGCCCAGCCGCAGAGGCAGCCGCCGTACGGCGATTTCGCCTTCAACCTCAGGGCTTCCTACGCGCAGGAGACCGCCGGCCTGGTCAACAACTTCCTGGGCATCGGCAAGGAGCGCATCGCCGTTTTCTACCAGGCGGACGCCTACGGCCGCAGCGGCTGGGCCGGCGTAAGGGCGGCCCTGGCGCCGCACGGTCTGCGCATCGCCGGCGAAGCCACCTACAGCCGCGGCGCGCCGTTCACCGGCACCATGCGCCGCCAGGTCGAGATCCTCAAGGCGGCCGAGCCGGACGCGGTCATATGCATCGGGGCCTACGCGGCCTGCGCAGCGTTTGCCCGTGACGCCGTCGACCTCGGACTGGATGTGCCCATCGCCAACCTGTCCTTCGTGGGCAGCGAGAACATGCTCAAGTTGCTGACCGAGGGGCGCGAGGACGGCGAGGCCTATACCCGGCTGCTGGTCAATTCCCAGGTCGTTCCGAGTTACGAGGACCTGTCGCTGCCCTGCGTGCGCGAATACCGCGAACTCATGGCCCGCTACGACCCACAGGTTCCGCCCGAACTGGTCAAGGAGGAGTACGCGCCCTTCCCCTACAGTTTCGGCAGCCTGGAGGGCTTCCTCAACGCCAAGCTGCTGGCGGAAATACTCAGCCGGCTGGACGGCGAGGTCGATCGGGCAAGGCTGGAGGAAGCGGTCTTTTCGGTGAGGGATTTCGATCTCGGGGTCGGCGAGGCGGTTTCGTTCGGGCCGGACCGGCGCCAGGGACTGCAGACCGTTTACTACACGGTCGTCGAGGACGGCCGTTTCGTCACTTTACAGGATTGGCAAGCCAAATTTGCATGACATGAAAATCGAGAAACTATTCCGGCGCACGCGATTCGGCATATTCGCCGTTTTCGGCGTGATCGTTTTTTCGACGTCCGCCCTCTGCGTCTATACGGTCAATACGGAGCTGTCGGCCGAGTACGAGATCAACAGCAGGAACATCGCCAAGACCGTGGCGGACTCCAGCGTGGACATTCTCCTGAACCGCGACATGGCCACCCTGCAGTCGCTGGTGGACCAGTTCATCGAAATTCAGGGGATCCGTTACATCTACATCACCAGCGAAACCGGCGAATACCTCGCGCATACCTTTGTGCCGGGCATACCCGAGGCCATTCTCGAAAGCGATCATCGCAGCACCGAACCCGTGGAGCGGGAAATTCCGGGAATGGGCTATTTCGTGGAAGTCGGCAGCCCGATCCTGGCCGGGGTGGCCGGGACCGTTCATGTGGGCATGGATCTGGACGTGGTGGCGCTCAAGATCCAGCGGGCCATCGGGCAGCAGATTTATCTTGTTGCCGGAATCCTGGTGTTCGGCGTACTGGCCGCGATCTGGCTCGTCAACCTGGCGGCGCGGCCGCTCGGCGAGTTGCTGGCCTACGCGGTGGATCTCGCCAGGGATGAGGACCAAGGCGCGGTGTCGGACAGGGAAATACTGGGCCGGGACGATGAAGCCGGCCACCTGGCCCGCCTGTTCCTGTACGTTGCCCGGAAGGGGCCCAAACCCGAGTCCCTGAAGGCCGCGCCGCTGGCGTAACGATGAAAACGATTCGCTTGCCGCGGACCGTCATCGCGCTTTTCTGCACGACGCTGCAGGTGTGCCTGGGCACGGTCTACGCCTGGAGCTTCTTTCAGACGATCCTGGTCAGGCAATCGGGTTGGACGTTTACCCAGTCCGCATGGGCATTCAGCATCACGATCTTTACGCTCGGCGTCTCGGCCGCATGGGCCGGGCAGGCGCTGCCGCGGCAGGGGCCGAGGCGGCTGGCCCTGCTGGGCAGCGCCCTGTTTTCCGTCGGATACCTGATCGGCGGCCTCGCGCTGTACCTGGACTGGATTCCGCTGTTCTACCTGGGCTACGGAGTGATCGGCGGCGCGGGCATCGGGATGGGATACGTGACGCCGGTCGCTACCGTCGCGAAATGGTTTCCCGACCGCAAGGGACTGGTTACGGGCATCGTGGTGATGGGATTCGGTGTGGGCGCCTTTCTGCTGAGCAAGGGCCTGGCGCCCCTGCTCGTATTGCAGGCGGGCCAGGACCTGTCGCTGGTGTTTGTGTGGCTGGGCGTGATTTTCGCTTGCGTACTGATTCCCTGCAGCTTCTTCCTGAGCAATCCCCCGGAAACGGAGCCGGCGCCCGGGACTCCGTCCGCGCCGCAGGCATCCGCCGCCGGCGGGACCGAGTCGGTGTGGCCGTACATCAGGTCCCCGGCTTTCGTCATACTCTGGATCGTTTTCTTCTTCAATATCGCCGCGGGCATCTCCGTGATCAGTTTCCAGTCGGAGTTGCTGCAGGAGGTCTGGGGGCTGTCCGATCCTTCGCTCGAACCGGCCATACTTGCCGAATACGGCGCAACGCTGATTGCCGTGAGCTCCCTGTGCAACGGCGTGGGACGCCTGTTCTGGGGATTGTTGTCCGACCGCATCGGACGGGTGGCCGTGTTCCGGATCCTGCTGGCCAGCCAGATGGTGGTGTTCGGTATCCTGATGACCGAAACCAATCCCATCGTGTTTTCCGCGCTGGTCTGCTATGTGCTGCTGTGTTTCGGCGGCGGGTTCGCCACCATGCCGTCGTTTGTGCTGGACGTTTTCGGTCCGAAGAAGATGTCCACCATCTACGGCGCCATCCTCACGGCCTGGGCGGCGGCCGGCATTGCCGGGCCGGTGTACGTAGGCTACCTGAAGGACGTGTATCCCGACCGGGCCGTGCTCTACTGCTTCCTGATCGGCGTGATGATGCTCGGCGCCGGCTTCGTGTTTTCCTACCTCCTGAGCGACAGCCGGATCCGGCTGGGCCGGCCCACGATGGAGGCGACGCTGCGCGAGTACGGTATCCCGCAACCCGCGACCTGACCCCGGGGGCGAAGGCGTCCCGTCCTCCGCGAAGGCGGGACGCCGCGAGGGACATGTCCTCGCTCTCCGGAAACCCGGTATCTGCTAGGATGCGCCGGCGAATGAATGCGGGGGCAGCGCAATGAATACCTGTATACGCAAGGTTCTCCTTGCATCGGCGGTTTGTTTTGTGGGCGCGCCCGGGGCTGCCGCTCAGGAGCCCGCATCGGGCGAGCAGGAGGCTTCGACGCCCGTGCTGGAGGAAATCGTCGTGGTCGGAACCCGGCGCAAGGACGCGAGCCTGGACAACGTGCCGGTTCCCGTGGACGTGGTGTCGGGCGAGGACCTGATGAACCAGGGCGCAACCGATCTTGACGATCTGCTGCGAAACACGACGCTGTCCTACAACGTGCAGCGGCACGGCATCGACGACGAAGCGACCCTGGTGCGGCCCGCCACCCTGCGCGGCCTGCCGCCCGATTCGGCGCTGGTGCTGGTGAACGAGAAGCGCCGTCACCGCTCCGGCGTGATTGCGTTTCTCGGCAGTTCGCTCAATTCCGGCTCGCAGGGGCCGGACCTGTTCGTGATCCCGGCCATCGCGATCGACCGTGTCGAGATTCTGCGCGACGGCGCCTCGGCCCAGTACGGGTCCGACGCGATTGCGGGAGTAATCAACTTTCAGCTCAGGAACAGTTCGGAGGGCGGAATGCTGGAGGCCCGCTACGGCGAGTACTACGAGGGCGACGGCGGATTGACGCAAGTGGCGGGCAATGTCGGGCTGCCGCTGGGCGCCGCCGGTTTCCTCAATCTGAGCGCGGAGTACAAGACGTTGGACCCGACGGTCCGGGCAGTCCAGCGGGCCAACGCCTCGGCGCTGGCGGCGCAGGGCTACCCGGTTGCCGAGCCGGCCCAGATCTGGGGCAACCCGGTCATCGACGATGCGATCACCACGTTCTACAACATGGCCGCCGAACTGCCGTCAGGGATCGAGCTCTACTCCTTCGGCAACTATTCGACGCGCACGTCGGAAGGCGGCTTCTTCTTCCGCGCTCCCGGGGGCAGCGCGGCGCGCAACGGCGTTTTCCGCACCGGCTCGCGGCGCCTGGTCGCGGACCTGAACCCCAATGACGCGATCGACTGCCTGGCGGCCGTTCCGGGGCTGGAGGCCGACTTCAGCGCCGTGAGCGCGTTCGTACAGTCCACGCGGGGTTCCTGTTTTCTCTTCAACGAGCGTTTCCCCGGCGGTTTTACGCCCCGTTTCGGGGCCGACATCACCGACTTCAGCCTTACCGGGGGGCTGCGCGGTGAATTTCTGAACGGCCTGAGCTGGGATTTGAGCGTTTCAGGCGCCGAAAGCCAGGTCGCGTTCTTCATGCGCAACACGATCAACGCGTCGCTGGGGCCCGAGACGCCCACCGACTTCAAGCCGCGCGAATACGTACAGAACGAGACCAACGTGAACCTGGACGCCGTTTATCCGCTCGAGGTCGGCGCGTTCTACTCGCCGCTGAACGTGGCCGCGGGACTGGAGTGGCGCAGCGAGGAATTCGAAACGGTGGCCGGCGATCCGGACTCGTACCGCGTCGGGCCCTACGCCGACGGCCGCATCGCCGGTTCCTTCAGCATCGGTTCGAACGGATTCCAGGGCCTGAATCCGCGCAATGCGGGCAAGTGGGACCGCCCGAACTACGCGGCCTACGTCGATCTGGAGGCCGACCTGACGGCCGACCTGACCATGGGCTTTGCGCTGCGTTACGAGGACTTTTACGACGATTTCGGCACCACGGTCAACGGCAAGCTCTCGGCCTTGTGGCGGGCGTCCGAAGATCTCGCCCTGCGCGCGACGGCCAGCACCGGTTTTCGCGCACCTTCGCCCGGTCAGGCGAACGTATCGGTGCTTTCGACAACATTCGGCGGTCTCGGAGGATTGCGGGAAGTCGGCAAGGTCCCGCCCACGAATCCCGTGGCCCGGGCGCTGGGCGGCGAACCGCTGAAGGAGGAGACCTCGGTCGGCTTTTCAGTGGGGCTGACCTGGGATTTCTCCGCGGACGCCCGCATCAGGGCCGACTTCTTCCGCATTGAAATCGACGACCGCATTTCGCCGACCGGCGATATCCGGATTACCGACCAGATCGCGCTGCTGCTGGAGCAAAGCGGCCTGGCGGCGGGAAGCGAGGTGACGACCATCAACTTCCTGACCAACGATTTCGGCACCACGACCACCGGCCTCGACGTGTCCCTGAACTACGCTTTCGCAGCATTCGGGGGAAGCAGCGAACTGACGCTGGCCTGGAACTGGACCCGGACCGAACTGGACGACTTCTCGCCCCCGTTTACGGTCAGCGAAGTCCTTGGGACACAGCTGGACGAAGTCCAGACCGTCAGCCTGCTGTCGATGCGCCGCCGCACCGAACTGGAAGACATGAACCCCGCGCACCGCATCGCGGCTACCTGGGACCATGCCTGGGGCGCCTGGCGCCTGCTAGCCCGGGGAAGCTATTTTGCCGGCTGGGACGCCTGCCGTTTCCAGAGCGCCGGCTGCGCCAGCCTCGATTCCTGGGGCGGCGATTTCCTGGTGGATGCGGAACTGAGCTACGACTTCGCCGGCGGATACACCGCGAGCGCCGGAGTGCAGAACCTGTTCGATACTTCGCCCGGCGCCGTCGAGGCGGAGTCTTCGGGCCAGGGTAACGCACAGCCCGAGAGTTCCCCGTACGACTACAACGGCGGGTTCGTCTACTTCCGCTTGAGTTACCGTTTCTGACGCCGTCGGTGGTACCATATGAGGGCCTCGTAAGCGTAGTGCGGGTAAGCGCATGAGTACCGATAATCTGCTGCCGGACGACTACTTCACCGGCGAAGAAGAGTATCCCGAAGGTTTCCAGGAAGCGATAGACGCCGTCATCAACGGCGGCAACAGGCTGCTGGAATCCAACGACGAGCCGGATGCTTGGGACGTCGCCTCGGGCCTGCTGGCCGGCGCGGTCCATTTCTGGCTGTTTTCGCGCCAGCCCTGCAGCGATCCGCTGTGCGAGTCCTGCGCGTCGGTATCGACCGCAGAGCAGCGGCTGGCCCGCCTCATGGAGGAGGTCAAGCAGCATTGCGAGGAGAGCGAGTACTTCCACACGCCGCTGGACCGTAACGCCGGCACGGCCTGAGCCGGCGCCCGTCAGGGGACAGCAATCTGGATCGGCAATGGCGCGCATTTACGTAACCGACCGGATGGGCGAGTCACTGGTCGTGGAAGGCCAGACCGGCGCCAGCGTCATGGAGACCCTGCGCGAGCTCGACAACGGGGTCGAGGCGCTGTGCGGCGGCATGTGTTCCTGCGCGACCTGCCACAGCTACATCGATTCCGCCTGGCGCGACAGGTTGCCGCCCCGATCGCCGGAAGAGGAAGAGTTGCTGTCGGAACTGGAGTATTTCACAGAGAGTTCGCGCCTGACCTGCCAGCTCAGGTTCTCCGAGGAACTGGACGGCCTTACCCTCACCATCGCTCCCGAAGAATAGGGAGCTTCGCCGGCTTGCGCAGCGTCAACGCGCCATATGCGGGCTGAATTTATTCCGCCGGAATTGCCCGAGGCCGCGGAGGCGCTGCGCGCGGAGGTGCGCGCCTTTCTCGCCGACGCCTTGCGGGACGTGCCGCTGAGCGAACGGGCACTCTCCTGGGACGCCTGCAACCCGGATTTCAGCCGCCGCATGGGCGAGGCCGGTTTCATCGGACTGAGTTTTCCAGAGGAGTACGGCGGAGCCGGACGCTCGCAGCTCGAGCGGTTCGTGGTGCTGGAGGAGTGCCTGGCCGCCGGCGCGCCGACCGGCTTTCACTGGTTCGCCGACCGGCAGAGCGGCCCGCTGATCCTGCGCTACGGCAGCGAGGAACTCAAGCGCAGCATCATTCCGCGCATCTGCCGCGGGGAACTGTGTTTCTGCATCGGCATGAGCGAGCCCGATTCGGGATCGGACCTGGCCTCGCTGCGCACCCGGGCGACGAGGACTTCGTCGGGCTGGCGGGTCAACGGAACGAAGATCTGGACCACCAACGCGCACCGCGCGCACTACATGATCGCTCTGTTTCGCACCGGCGAAGGCCAGCGCCGCAACAAGGGGCTGTCGCAGTTCCTGGTGGATCTGCGCAACACGCCCGGCCTACGCATCGCGCCGATCCGGGACATTGCCGGCCGCGAACATTTCAACGAGGTCCATTTCGAGGGCGCATTGCTGGCCGAAGACGCATTGATCGGGATCGAGAACGAGGGCTGGGCGCAGGTGATCGAGGAACTGGCGCTGGAGCGCTCGGGACCCGAGCGCTATCTCTCCTGCCAGGCCTTGTTCAACGAGCTATTGAGGGTCCTCAAGGAAAGCGAGGCAGGCGACACCGCCGCCGAAGCGATCGGCGGCGTGGTCGCGCAACTGGGCGCGCTTCGCGCCATGTCTCTGTCGGTGGCGGCGATGATTCAGGCCGGGGAGTCTCCCAATCTGGAGGCGGCCATAGTCAAGGACATGGGCACACGCTTCGAGCAGTCGATCCCCTCTCTTGCCCAGGAACTGGTCGATCTGCCCCCGGAGACGTCCGCCGATGCTTTGCCGTACCAGCAGGCGCTCCACCTGATGACAATCCTGGCGCCGTCGTTCTCGCTCCGCGGCGGCAGCGGTGAAATCCTGCGCGGCATCATCGCGCGCGGGCTGGGCTTGCGGTAATGAGCAGCGATTCTCTGCTCCTGGATACGGTGGAACGCCTGTTCTCCGAACTGCTCACGCCTGAATACCTCGCCGGGGCGGAGCGCTCGGGTGCGGGGGAGTTCCTGGCGCTGACGCGCGAGATCGGCCTGGACACCGTACTGGTTGGGCAGGAAGAAGGGGGCTATGGCGGGAGCTGGTCCGATGCCTTCGTCGTCGCCGAGGCATGCGGGCGCTATGCGGCGCCGGGCCACTTGCCGGAGATCATGGTGAAGCGCGGCCTGGGCGAGAGCGCGGAGCAGGCGGAGAAGCGCTCCGGAAGCCTGCCGCTGCCCGCAGGCGCCCTGTTGCGATCGGCGCAGATGGCGGGCGCGGCACGGGCGCTGCTGGAGCGGTCCGTTCAGTACTGCGGAGAACGGGAGCAGTTCGGCCGTCCGGTGGGCAGGTTTCAGGCGGTGCAGCAGCAGCTGGCCGAGTTGGCGGGCGATGTCGCCTGCATGCAGGCGGCATCGCAGCGGGCATTCGCGGAGGTACAGCGCCACGGCATGCCGGCGGGTGAGGACGATCCGGCCTGGCTGGCCGTGGCCATCGCCAAGTGCCGCTGCTCGGAACTCGTGCACCCGGTCACGCAGATCGCGCACGGCGTGCACGGCGCGATCGGGTTTACCGAGGAATTCGGACTGCAGTATTTCAGCCTTCCGCTGTGGCGCTGGCGGGCCGAATACGGCCGCCGTTCGGACTGGGCGCTCGCCATCGGCCGGCGCGCCATTGCCGACGGCCCAAACGCGACCTGGGCGGCCCTGACGCGCTAGACCGTCTGCGCGTTCCTGCTTCCTCGCCCGTCGTTCGCCCCACTCCTCGTTGGAGACGCCATCCCTGGCTCGATTCTCGCTATCCTGCTCCAACGCTCCCACGAGGAGTGGGGCGAACGACGGGCTTTGGCCGGCGCGGTGGACGGGCTGGCGCTGCGCCTTTAGGAGCTTTCAGCCGCCCCTACGTTTGGGAGCGTAAAAGCAGGATAGCGATTCCGAGCCAGGGATGGCGTCTCCCGAACGTAGGGGCGGCTGAAAGCTCCGCGCACCAGCGAAGATGCCTGTCGGCGGCCCGTACAATTCACGGCCATGAGTTCGTATCCGTTCGCCGAAATCGAACCGAAGTGGCAAGCGCGCTGGGAGCGTGACGAAACGTTCAGGACGCCGGCCCGGCCCGATCATTCGCGGCCCAAGGCCTACATCCTCGACATGTTCCCCTATCCCAGCGGCGCCGGCCTGCACGTCGGCCACCCGGAGGGCTACACGGCGACCGATATCGTTGCCCGTTACAAGCGCATGCGCGGATACAACGTCCTTCACCCGATCGGCTGGGACGCCTTCGGCCTGCCGGCCGAGCAGTACGCGGTGCGCACCAACACGCATCCGCGGGTGACCACGCGCCGGAACATCGACCGGTTCCGCACGCAACTGAAATCGCTGGGGTTCTCGTACGACTGGTCGCGCGAGTTGAGCACCGCCGACCCGGACTATTACCGCTGGACGCAGTGGATATTCCTCAAGCTCCACGAGCGCGGTCTCGCCTACCAGGACGAGCAGCCGGTCTGGTGGTGCCCCGAACTCGGCACCACGCTGGCCAACGAGGAAATCGTGGAAGGGGGTTCGGAAGTCGGCGGTTTCGCCTGCGAACGTCGGCCGCTCAGGCAGTGGATGCTCCGGATCACCGATTACGCGGAGCGCCTGCTGGACGGCCTGGACGGCCTGGACTGGCCGGAATCCACGCTGGAGATGCAGCGCAACTGGATCGGCCGCTCGGTGGGCGCGGAGATCGACTTCGAGCTGATCGGGAGCGGCGAAAAGATCCGGGTATTCAGCACCCGCCCCGACACGATCTTCGGCGCCACTTTCCTGGCGCTGTCGCCGGAGCATCCGCTGGTCGAGAATCTCGCGACCCCCGAGCGCATCGACGGGGTGCGGCGCTATTGCCGCGAAGCGGCGCGCAAGAGCCAGCGCGACCGCGCGGCCGACGCGCACGACCGCAACGGCGTGGACACGGGGGCGCGGGCCCGGCATCCGGTCACCGGCGATGAGGTCCCGGTATGGGTGGCCGACTACGTGCTGATGGGCTACGGCACCGGGGCCATCATGGGCGTTCCCGGCGAGGACCAGCGCGACTGGGAGTTCGCCCTCGAGCATTCTCTGAAGGTCGTGCGCACCGTTCAACCGCCGGAGGGCTACGAGGACGCGGCCTTCAGCGGCGAGGGCGTGGCGATCAACAGCGATTTCCTGAACGGCATGCGCATGGAGGAGGCCAAACAGGCCGCGGTGGACTGGCTTAACCGGCGCGGCCGGGGCCGGCCGAGAATCGCATACCGCCTGCGCGACTGGCTGTTCAGCCGCCAGCGCTACTGGGGCGAGCCGTTTCCGGTCGTGTTCGTGGACGGCGTTGCGCGTCCCCTGCCGGAAACCGAACTGCCGCTGACGCTCCCGGACCTGGAGGACTTCCGGCCCAGCGGTTCTCCGGAAGGGCCGCTGGCCAAGGCCGCGGACTGGCTGGAAACGGTCGATCCTTCCAGCGGCAGGCCGGCGCGCCGCGAGACCAACACGATGCCGCAATGGGCGGGCTCGTGCTGGTACTACCTGCGCTTCATCGATCCCCACAATCCGAGCCGCCTCGTGGATCCGGAACTCGAGCGCTACTGGATGCCGGTCGATCTGTACATCGGCGGCGCCGAACACGCCGTGCTGCATCTCCTCTACGCGCGGTTCTGGCACAAGGTGCTGTACGACGCGGGCCTGGTGTCCTGCGACGAACCTTTCCGCAAGGTCGTGCACCAGGGCGTGATTCTCGGCGAGCGCGAATACACCGCCTACAGGGACGATGCCGGCGCGTTGGTCTCGGCCGAACGCGCGCGCCGCGTGAGCGGTTCGCAACCGGCAGCCTACGTGGAGAAGGACAGCGGCGAGGAACTTGAACCCGTGGCCGTCAGTGAGGACGACGTGCTGAAAAGCGGGGAGAATTTTGTCCTGACCGCGGATGCGACCGTGGTCCTCGAATCGCGCGCCCACAAGATGTCCAAGTCGCGCGGCAACGTAGTCAATCCCGACGACGTCCTGAGCCATTGCGGCGCCGACGCATTTCGCCTCTACGAGATGTTCCTGGGGCCGCTGGAGAAGTCCAAGCCCTGGAGCACCCGCGGGGTGGAGGGTCCGCACCGGTTCCTCAACCGGCTGTGGTCGCTGCTCGAGCGCGGGGTGGCCGAAACGGAACCGGACGCCGAGCAGATGCGGCTTCTGCATCGCACCATCGCGAAGGTCACCGAGGACATCCGGACACTGCGGCTCAATACGGCCATCGCCGCGTTGATGGAAATGGTCAACGCAGCCGCGCGCTGGGACGAACTGCCGCGCGGCGTCGCCGAGCCGCTGGTGCTGCTGATCAGCCCCTTCGCGCCGCACATGGGCGAAGAGCTCTGGGAACGACTGGGCCACGCCGAATCGCTGGCCACTGCACCCTGGCCGGAGGCGCGCGAAGAATGGCTCAGGGAGGAGACCGTGGAAATCGCGGTTCAGATCAACGGCAAGCTTCGCGCCAGCATCCGGGTGGCGGCCGGCGCCGAGCGCGCCGACGTGCTCGCCGCTGCTCGCGGCAACGAGCGGGTGGCCGCCCACCTGGCGGAAATACCGATCCTGCGGGAAGTGTATGTGCCGGGCCGGGTCGTGAATTTCGTGGTGTGAATCTCATGTGGGCCTTTCTGCCACGCGGCGCCGCCTTGTGCGCGCTGTCGCTCCTGCTCGCGGCCTGCGGCTTTCAGTTTCAGGGGCCGCTTGAGTTCCCGGCGCTGTCCGGCGGCATCTGGCTGCAAAGCGCGCATGGGTCGACGCCGCTTCGGCGCGCCCTGAACGAGCAATTGCGCCTGGCCGGGGTCGCGGTGCACGGCGAGCCCGGGGAGGACGTTGCAATCCTGCGTCTGCTGGACGACGAGAGCGAAGAGAGCCTTGTGGCGATTTCCGCGAACAATCTGCCCACGGTCACGGAAATCAGCTATCGCGTGCGCTACACGCTCAGGCTCGGCCCGGCGAGGCTGATCGAAGACCGCGAGCGTGAAGTGAACCACACCCGCGTGCAGGACGAGTTCCGGGTGCTGGGAATGGAGCGCGAGACGGAGGTCCTGCGCGACGCCCTGGCCGAGGAACTGGCCTGGCAGATACTCCGCGACCTGGCCACGCTTCCCGCTCCCGCCGTAACCGGCGGGCCATGATCAGCCTCTACAACACCCTGGGCGGCGAGCGCCAGCCCTTTGTTCCCGGCGACGGGGACCGCGTGACCATGTACGTGTGCGGACCGACGGTCTATGGTCCCGCCCACATCGGCAACGCCCGCCCGGCCGTGGTGTTCGACGTGCTGGCGCGCCTTTTGCGCCGCCGCTACAACCTCGTTTACGCCAGCAATATCACGGACGTGGACGACAAGATCAACCAGGCGGCCGCCGAGAAGGGCGTGCCGATCGCGAGGGTCGCGCAGCGTTGGATCCGGACCTGGCGGGAAGACATAGCCGGGCTGGGCGTGCTTGCGCCGGACCGGCAACCTCTCGCGACGGAACACGTGCCGCAAATGATCGGCCTGGTCAAGAGCCTGCTGAAGTCGGGGCATGCCTACGAGGCGGAGGGCCACGTGCTGTTCCGGGTGGGCGCGTATGCCGCTTACGGCGAGCTTTCCGGGCGCAATCGTGACGAGCAGATTGCCGGCGCCCGCGTGGAGGTTGCGCCGTACAAGGAGGATCCGGCCGACTTCGTGCTGTGGAAGCCGTCTTCAGAAGAACTGCCCGGCTGGGAAAGTCCGTGGGGACGCGGGCGCCCCGGCTGGCACCTCGAGTGCTCGGCCATGGCCCGCGAACACCTGGGAGAAACGATCGACATTCACGGAGGGGGCCGGGACCTGATCTTTCCGCACCATGAGAACGAAATCGCGCAGAGCCGCTGTGCGCACGGCGCCCCGCTGGCCCGCTACTGGATGCACAACGGCATGATCCGCATGGGCAAGTCGAAGATGGCCAAGTCCCGGGGAAACATCCTGACAATCCGCGAACTGCGCGGGAAAGTCCCGGGCGAGGTTCTGCGGCTGGCGCTTCTGAGCGCGCGTTACCGGGACCCGCTGGAGTGGAGCGACGAGCTGGTTGCGGCGTCCCGGCAGCGTCTGGACCGCCTGTATCGCGTTCTGCTCGACTGCGCCACTGAAACCCGGGAGGAAGGGCATTCACGCGCAGCGGAGCCGTCGGCGGAATTCGTTCAGGCGCTCGAGGACGACCTCAACACGCCGGCGGCGCTGAGCGTGCTGGCCGCGGAGGCGCGCAAGCTGCGGGCCGGGGCCGTGGAACCGGTCGTGGGGGCGGCTGCGCTCAAGGCCGGCGGCTTTCTTTTGGGCATTCTTCAGACCGATCCCGCGGAGTGGTTTACGGCCGTGGAGAGCGAACCGGAACTCACCGCCGAGGAAATAGAAACGCGTATCGCCGAGCGGGCCGGGGAGCGTGCGGCCGGCGACTATGCCGCGGCCGATCGCATCCGCGATGAGCTCGCCGGACGCGGCGTGATCCTGGAAGACGGTCCGCAAGGCACGACCTGGCGCCGGACGGCGCTATGATTGAGCCATGAGCGAACTGTTTGCGCCCCGGCGGACCGTGGTCCAGGTGGAAGAAAGCGCCGAGCTGGCGCCGAAATTCGACGCCAACGGTCTGATCCCGGCCGTGGTCACGGACCACGGCAGCGGGGAATTGCTGATGCACGCCTACATGAACCGCGAGGCGCTCGAGCTGACCATCGCCACGGGCGAGGCGCACTACTTCAGCCGCAGCCGCAACAAGCTCTGGCGCAAGGGGGAAACCAGCGGTCTGAAGCAGCGGGTGCGCGAACTGCTGATCGACGACGATCAGGACTGCGTATGGCTGCGGGTGGAACTGACCGGCGGCGCGAGCTGCCACGTGGGTTACCGGTCCTGCTTCTATCGCCGGGTGCCGCTGACTTCTGGCGGCGGGCCGGTCGAGCTGGAATTCACCGAGAGCGACAAGGTGTTCGATCCGGAGCAGGTTTACGCCGGGCAGGAAAACCCCACCCGATTGTGAGCGTCGAACCGCCGTCCCCCGGAACTCTGCGGGACGCCCAGGAAGAACTGCTCGAAGAGCTTGGCTTTTTCGACAGCTGGATGGAGCGCTATCAGCACATTATCGAACTGGGCCGCAATGCGCCCGACTTTCCCGACGAGTGGCGGATCGAGGACAATCGCCTGCGCGGCTGCCAGTCCCAGGTGTGGCTGAAGTCCTGGCAGGACGAAGGGCGCCTTTACTTTCTTGCGATCAGCGATTCCGCGATCGTTTCCGGGCTGGCGGCGATCCTGATGCGCGTTTACAGCGGGCGGCGCCCGGCGGAGATCGTGGAGACGCCGCCCGACTTCATCGCCGGGGCCGGCCTGGACCGGCACCTGAGCCCGACCCGCAGCAACGGCCTGCATTCCATGGTGAACGAAATCCGGCAGCGGGCCGTAAAATGTCTCTAGTGTCACTTTTGAAAGCCGGGGCCATTGCGCTGATCCGCGCCTACCAGCTTTGCGTGTCTCCTTTCCTGGGTCCCCGCTGCCGCTTCCAGCCGACCTGTTCCCAATACGCCAGGGAAGCCATCGAAACTCACGGCCTGCCGCGCGGCTTCGGGATGTCCCTGCGCCGCCTGCTGCGCTGCCACCCGCTGGGCCCATCGGGCTGGGACCCGGTGCCGCCCGTCAAGATCGACCGGCCCTAGGGACGGCACACTGACGTGGACGAATCCTTTCTGTCGCTCCTGCGTTGCCCGAGGACCGGCGGCGAACTGCGCCCGGCCGGGGCGGAGGAGCTTGCGGTATACAACAAAGGCGTCGGGGAAGGGAGGTTGAGCAACGCCGCCGGCCGGAAACTCACGCAGGCGATGGAAGGCGCGCTGGTCTCCGAATGCCGCAGCTGGCTCTACCCGGTGCATGAAGGCATTCCGGTGCTGCTGGTCGAGGAAGCTGTCGCGCTCGCCGATACGTGCGCCTGACCCCGAACGAACTGCCGGCCGCCCTAGAGCGAGGGCTGGCGCCCCTGTACCTGCTGTCCGGGGCGGAGCCGCTGTTGCTGGACGAAGCGGTTGACCGGGTCCGGGCCGCCGCGCGCGCCGGCGGCTTTTCCGAACGCTCGCTTCACCTGGCCGACGCTCGTTACAACTGGAGCGAGTTGTACGCCGACGCCTGCAGCCAATCGCTGTTCGCCAGCCGGCGGCTGGTCGAAGTCCGGATGCCGGGCGGCAAGCCGGGCGCCGCCGGCGCGAAAGTGCTCAAGGAACTGTCCGGCTCGGTCCCCGAGGACAATCTGATCATGGTGGTTGCCGGAGCGCTCGACCGCAACGCCCGAAGAAGCGCCTGGGTGGGGGCGCTGGAGAAGGCCGGGACCTGGGTCGATGCGCCGCTGCTGTCCGCCCGCGAGCAGCGCGGCTGGATCAGCGAACGTTTGGCCGGCGAGGGTTTCCAGCCCGACGAAGCGGCCGTCACGCTGCTGGCCGAGCGCACCGAGGGCAACCTGCTGTCCGCCCGGCAGCAAATCGACAAGCTGGCGCTCGCCCACGATCCCGGACCGCTGTCCGTGGACGCGGTCATGGAGGCCATCGCGGACGCCAGCCGGTTCGACGTATTTCAGCTCGGCTCGGCCGCCCTGGGCCAGGACCTGCGGCGGACAGCGCGCATTCTCGCCGGGCTAAGGCGCGAACGTGCGCCTCTGACCCTGATTCTCTGGGTCCTCGTTCGCGACATCACGACACTGGCGGACCTGTACTGGCGAACGGCGCGGGGCGACAGCCTGCCCTCGGCCATGGGTGCGCTCAGGGTATGGTCGAGCCGCAAGGCCGAGTTCCGCTCGGCGCTGAAGCGCCACGGCGCCCGTTCCATCCGCCGGTTGCTCGTTCGCTCCGCGCGGGCCGACCAGGTCATCAAGGGCGCCCGGCCGGGAGAGCCGTGGACGGAACTTCAGCTTCTGGCCTTCGGCCTGGCGGAGCCTCATCGCATGGGCGCGGAGCAATGAGCGAGCGGCGGGACACGGCGCTGGGACTGCTGGGCGGCAGTTTCGACCCGGTGCACAGGGGGCATGTCGCCCTTGCGCGCCGGCTGGCCGATGCGGCGAGGCTGTCCGAGGTGCGATTCGTGATCGCCGCCACCCCGCCGCACCGCACCGCCCTGGTGGCCTCCGCGCCGCTCAGGCTGCGGATGCTCAAGGCGGCGCTGGAGGGCATACCCGGTTTCTCGGTGGAAGAGTGCGAACTGGGTCCTTCCGCCACTGGCTATACGGTGGACACTCTCGAGTTCCTGAAGCGCGCGAACCCCGGGCGCACGCTCTGCTGGATGATGGGGTTCGATTCCTTCCTTACGCTGCCGACCTGGCGCCGCTGGAGGTCGATTTTCGACCTGGCGCACGTACTGGTCGGAGCGCGCGCCGGCCATCAGGCACCGCTGCCCGCGGCCCTCAAGGCGGAAATCGAGTCGCGTTCGATTGCGGACCATCGGGAGCTGAGGGCATCGGAAGCCGGCCGCATCATGATTTGCCGCAAGCCGGTGGCGGCGGTTTCTTCCAGCCGGGTGCGCAGCGCGGCACGGTCGGGGGAGCTTGCGCAGGACCTGATACCGGCCCGTGTCGCGCGAATCATCTCGGATTCCGGCGCCTACGCCGGAGGTGAGAATTGAGCGCCCGTTCCATCGTGCCGGACATGGCCCTGGTGCGTCTGGCCGAAGGCATCCTG
Organism: Gammaproteobacteria bacterium; assembly: GCA_009838035.1. Classification (NCBI taxonomy): domain Bacteria; kingdom Pseudomonadati; phylum Pseudomonadota; class Gammaproteobacteria; species Gammaproteobacteria bacterium. Next base: position 86,281 of record VXSK01000023.1, on the reverse strand, counting down.
GACGAATTGCAGGCCTCCGAAGTGCGCCTGCTCGACGTGCGCTCGCAAACGGGGATGACCGATTTCATGCTGATCGCGACCGGCCGTAACGCGCGTCACATCCGGGCCCTGGCCGATCGCCTGACCGAACGAAGCAAGAAGGCCGGGCACCGCGTCCTGGGCGTGGAAGGCCTGCAATGGGGCGAATGGGTGCTGATCGATCTGGGCGACCTGGTGGTCCACCTCATGCGGCAGGAAACGCGGGACTTCTACAAGCTGGAGGACTTGTGGGAGTTTGACAGCGCCGCCGCGGGAACCTGACGGTCCGGCGGCATATGCCCGTCGCGTTGAAGAAGGCCCTGCGCTGGCTGGTCGGCGCCGTATGCGTGGCGTTGCTCGTGGTGGCCCTGCTGCTGGGCGTGCTGCGCGTGCTCATGCCCCTCGCGCCGAGGTTTCAGGAGGAGATCGCCGAGTGGACCAGCGACGCGCTGGGCTATCCGGTGGAGTTCGCCCGGATCGAACCGTCCTGGGGCTTTGCCGGACCCGAATTTCGTCTTCGCGGCGTGCGGGTCATGTCCGAGCGCGGCGGCGGACCGTTGTTGCTGGCCGACGAAATCCTGGTGGGCATCAATCTCCTGACGCTCCTGCCAGGATCGGGCCTCAACCTGGACCGCATGTCGATCGTCGGCGCCAGGCTGTCGCTCCGGCGGCTGGGCCCGGACACCTTCTCCGTGCAGGGGCGCGACCCCGCCTACTATCCGGGCGGCCCGGCGCGTCTGCTGGCTTTTGTTCCGCCCGAGCTGCAATTGCGCGACGTCTGGATCGATTTCGAGGAACCGGCGCGGAACGTGCGCGAAAACGTATGGCTTGAGCGGTTGTCGGTGACCACGGCGGATGGCCGCATCGTGCTGGACGGACGCCTGGTCCCGCCGGACCAATACGGCGAATGGCTGAGCGTTGGGGCGGACATCGAGCTGGCGCAATGGACCCGCGCCTTTCTGCCCGCCGGGCGCTGGCGGCTGCACCTGGAGGGCCGGTCCGTGAATCTCGCGAAAGTACGGGAACTGCTTACCGAAGCGGCCGGCCTGCCGTTGATCGGCTCCGGCGATTTCAACGTTTTCGTGGACCTCGACGGCGCCGAAATCGAACAGCTTTTCGGCGAACTCGACTTTGCGGACCTGTGGGTCGCGGGCGGCCCGAGCGACCACGTTTTTGACCGCCTTGCGGGTCAGTTCGAATGGCATCGGGAGGGAAACGTCGCGGAGTTGACCGCCGCGCGGCTTGAGGCGGCGCGAAACGGCGAGGACTGGCGGGATACCGAGATCAGCGCAAGCTGGACGCTGGGCCCCGGCGGAGAACTCGCCGCACTGCAACTGGAGGCCGGCTTTGTGCGTCTTGAAGACGCGATTCCGCCACTGCTCGGAATTGCGCGTGAGCTGGGAGTGTCTCCGGCGCTGCTGCCGGTTGCCGGCGACGTCAGCGATCTGAGCCTGAGCTGGGAGTCCGGAGGATCGTTTCCGCCGGAAATCCGCGCCGGGTTTTCCGGGTTGTCGCTTCAGTGGCCGGAGCGGGGCCTGACGCTGGCGGGAATTGACGGCAGCCTGCGGCACGAATCCGGCGCCGGCAATGCCGATCTCTCGATCCCCGGCGCCGGCGATTTCGCCGCGTCCTGGCTGGACGGGCCGGTAAGTCTCACCGGGGCGCAGGCGGAATTGAGCTGGCGGACCGGGCCGGACAACTGGTCGATCGAAGGCAACAATCTCAGAATCGGCGCCGACGGGATGGACTTCGCCGGCCGTTTCTCCCTGTCCCTGCCCGAAGGCGGCAGCTCTCCGGTGCTCGACCTGAGCGGCGGCGGCGATCGCATCGAGGACCTGCCGGCCGCGCTCGCGCTTCTGCCCTGGCAAAACACGCGCGGACTACCGTTCGGTTGGCTGGGCCGGGCCCTTCATGCCGGCCGGGCCGACGGCTGGAACATGCAGCTCGGCGGACCGCTCGATTCATTTCCGTTCGGCGGCGCGGTCCTGCGGGTGGAGATGGCCATTGCCGACGGTGTGCTGACGGTGCACGAGGCGTGGCCCGACGTAACGGACCTGTCGGGCAAGCTGGTGCTGAACGGATCCGCCCTGGTCATTCTCGACTCGGCGGGCGAGCTGGCGGGCGTGCGCTGGCGCGACGTGCGCACCGATGTCCGCGACCTGGCCAGTCCGGTCGTGGAGGTGAATGGCGAAAGCGACGATCCCTTGCCGGCGCTGATCGACGGTCTGGCGCGCATTCCGATGGCCGATCGAATTCATCCCATGCTGCTCAATGCCGAGACCTCAGGCGCGGCCGGAACCCGCGTGGAGTTCAGGCTGCCCATCGCGGACAGGAGCGCCTGGGAAATTTTCACCGAGACCGAACTCGGCGGCGGAGAAATGAAGCTGAACGACCTGATACCCGCGGTCACCAACCTGAGGGGCAGCATTCGCTTTACCCGCGCCGGAGTGCGCGTGCGCGAGTTGCAGGGACGGTTTCTCGATCAGCCGCTGCTGATCGACGTGAACAGGGCCCCCGCCGGAATGGCCGGCTACGGGTATCGGCTGGACCTGGACGGTTCGGCGACCGCGGAAACGCTGGAGGAACTGTTTGGCTGCTGTGCGCTGGACCGGCTCGACGGACAGTTCGCGTGGGACGGCAGCGTACTGGTGCCCGCGATGGAAGCGGGTCCGGCGCGTCCCGTGCGGGTGCGCCTGGAGACCGACCTGGTCGGACTGGGCAGTGCCTTTCCGTACCCAATGAACAAGCCGGCGGATGAGGCCGGGCCCACGCGGCTGGAACTGCTGTGGGGGTCCGGGGACCTGCCGCGCCTGACGGGCAGGCTGGGACTGGGGCCGGGCGTCGCCCTGGAGTTCGACGACGATGGCGACGGATGGCGGATCAGGCGCGGGCGCCTGCACTTCGGCGATTCCCTGCCGCGCCTGCCGGAAAGTCCGGGACTTGTCGTGGACGGGCGCGTCAAACGGCTGCGTCCCGCTAAATGGGCCGAGGTACTGGCGGACGAAGCCGATTCGCTTGACCTGCCATGGGCGCTGGACCTGACCGCGGGCGAGGTCTATACGATGGGCAACACCCTCAGGGACCAGTCGCTCCGCGTGCGTCCCCGCTCGGACGGATGGCTGGTGGAGCTTCAGGGCGATTTCGCCGACGGGCGCCTGTTCTGGCCGCGCGCGGGGGCCGGGAACGGGCAGTTGCTGGCGGACCTGAACCGGCTGAAGCTGACGCTACGGGACCCGGAGCCGCAACCACCGGCGAACCCGCGCGCCCTGCCGGCCGGCAAGGTCATGTTGAGCGATCTTGTGATCGGACCGATGCGACTGGGGGACGTGCGGGCCCGTTACGAGAAGACAGCGGGCGGACTGGCCGTGAACTGGTTTCGAACCGAGTCGGCGGCCTTCTCGTCCGAGGGAAGCGCGGCCTGGCTGGTCACGGACGATGAAGGTGCGGAGCAACTGGGGCGGCTCGACATGGTCCTTGAGAGTACCGACGTCGCCGCGGCCCTGGAACAGTTGGGCTACGCGCCCGGCATCTCCGGCGACCGGGGCCGGATGACCCTTTCCGCGAGCTGGGACGGGCCGCCTTCGAGGGGCTTTCTCGGACGGTCCAACGGAACGGTCCGCCTGGAGGCGGAGTTGGGCGAAGTGGCGGCCCTGGACCCCGGCGGCGGGCGGATGCTGGGCGTGCTCAGCCTGGCGCGCCTGCCGCGGCGCCTGGCGCTGGATTTCCGCGAAGTGACGGAGGAGGGACTGCCCTTCGACCGGCTGGCGGGCGATTTCAGCCTTCGCGAGGGTCAGGCTTACACCTGCAATATGGGCCTGCACGGAGCGGTGGCCGAACTCGCGCTGTTTGGGCGGATCGGACTCGAGGATCGCAGTTACGACCAGGTTGCCGTAGTATCCCCCAATCTGCCGGATTTACTTTCGCTGGGCGGCGTTATAGTCGGCGGGACCGGCCTGGGCGCAACGATGCTGTTGCTCTCGCAGGCCTTCCGCGAACCCCTGCAGGCGATCTCGGCCAACTATTACCGGGTCGGCGGCAGCTGGGACGAGCCGCTGGTGGAGCGGGTGCTGCGTGAAGAAATTGACCTGGGCGCGTTTGACGATTGCGCCCGCTATCTGGAGGAGCATTTGACCGATATGCCTGAAGTGGATTGGGATGCGCTGCTGAGTCAGGCGCAGGAGGAAGCGCTGCCGCGGCAGGCGGGCGACTCGGACAGCCCGGACCTCGCCCCCGGCGAGCCGGCGGCGGATTCCGGCCCGGGTGCGCCATGAGCAAGGTTGCGGTCATACAGATGTGCTCGGGCGACGAGCCCGGCGCCAACCTCAAGCGCGCCGCGGCTTTGCTTCGCCGGGCGGCCGACCAGGGTGCGGCGCTGGCCGTGCTGCCGGAGAACTTCGCCCTGATGTCCAGGGACGCCGAGCGCATGCGCACCGAGCATGCCGAGGACCCGGGGGACGGGCCCTGGCAGGAATTTGCGGCCGAGCAGGCCCAAAGGCTGGGAATGTGGATCGTCGCGGGGACCATTCCCATGCGCGCGGAGGACCCGCGCCGTCCTGCATCGGCCTGCTGCCTGTTCGACGGTTCCGGAACCCTGGCGGCGCGCTACGACAAGATGCACTTGTTCGACGTGTCCCTGCCCGGGCGCAAGGAGTCCTTCCGCGAATCCGCGACGACCACGGCGGGCAGCGAGCCGGTCGTGGCGGAAACGCCGTTCGGCCGGCTGGGGCTGGCGGTGTGCTACGACCTGCGCTTCCCGGAGCTGTTTCGCGCCATGGGCGAGCAGGGCGCCGAGATGGTTGCGCTACCGGCCGCCTTTACCCGTCCGACGGGAGAAGCGCATTGGTATCTGCTGGTTCGCGCCCGCGCCGTCGAGAACCTTTGTTACATGCTGGCATCGGCGCAGCATGGAAGCCATCCCGGTGGGCGCGAGAGCTACGGACACTCGATGCTGGTCGAGCCCTGGGGGCAGGTCGTGGCGGAATGCAAGCAGGGCGACGGCGTGCTCTGCCATGACGTGGCGCTGGACAATCTCGACCGGCTGCGCAGCGGCTTTCCTGCGCTCGATCATCGCAGGCTGCCGTCGGGCGTGACATGAACAAGTCTCCGGACCCTTCCACCTTCGAGGTTCAGCAGCAGGCGCTGGCGCTGGCCCGCGGCAGCCTGCTGGAGTCGGCGGATCTCGGCGACCCTCAGCTCGACCGGGCCCTGGGCGCGCTGATGCGGCCCGGCGTGGACTGGGGCGATTTGTATTTCTCGGAGTATTCAGGCGAATCCTGGGTGCTGGAAGACGGCATCGTCAAGACCGCCAGCCACGACCGCGGGCGCGGCATGAGCGCCCGCGCCGTGAGCGGCGAAAAGTCCGGCTTCGCCTATTCCGACGACCTGGACCCCTCCACCCTGTTGAGCGCCGCCAAAACGGCCGGCGCCATTGCCCGCGGCGGCGGCCGGGGCCGGATCGAGTTGCGCCGCGAAGGCGCAAGCCGCCGTCTCTACGCGGCCGGCGATCCCGGCGACGGTTATTCCGATACGTCCAAGGTGGAACTGCTGCACGCCCTGGACCGCGAGGCCCGCGCCGCGGACACGCGGGTGCGCCAGGTGATCGCCAGCCTGTCCATTGCCCGCAACCTGGTGCTGGTCTGCTCGTCCGACGGCCGGCTGGCGGCCGACGATCGCCCGCTGGTGCGGCTGGGCGTGACGGTATTGCTGGAGCAGAACGGAGAAGTCCGCCACGGCGTTGCCGGCTGGGGCGGGCGTCTGCCTTTGGCCGATCTCGTAGCGGCCGATTCCGCGGGGGAATACGCGCGCGAGGCCGTGCGCCAGGCCGTGGTGAACCTGGACGCGCAGCCAGCACCCGCCGGCGAGGAAATCGTGGTGCTGGGACCGGGCTGGCCGGGCGTGCTCCTGCATGAAGCGGTCGGCCACGGCCTGGAGGGCGACTTCAACCGCAAGGGGGTGTCCGCCTTTGCCGGGCGCATCGGGGAAGCGGTCGCCACGGACCAGTGCACGGTGGTGGACGACGGCAGCATGCCGGGCCGGCGCGGGTCGCTGGAGATCGACGACGAGGGCACGCCCACCGGCCGCACGGTGCTGATCGAGAACGGCGTGCTGGCGGGCTACATGCAGGACCGCCTGAATGCCGGCCTGATGGGCGTCGGGCCCACCGGCAACGGCCGCCGCGAGTCATACGCGCACCTGCCGATGCCGCGCATGACCAACACTTTCATGATGCCGGGTCCGCACGATCCCGAAGAGATCATCCGGTCGGTGAAAAAGGGCGTATATGCAAAGAACTTCGGCGGCGGGCAGGTGGACATCACGTCCGGAAAGTTCGTTTTTTCCGCGAGCGAGGCCTACCGGATCGAGGACGGCAGGCTGGGCGCGCCGCTGCGCGATGCAACGCTGATCGGCGACGGCCCCACGGTGCTGACGCGCGTGTCCATGGTCGGCAGCGACCTGGCGCTGGATCCCGGCGTGGGCGTTTGCGGCAAGGACGGGCAGACCGTGCCCGTGGGCGTCGGCATGCCCACCATCCGCGTGGACGGCATCACCGTCGGCGGCACCGCGTGACCCCCACGCACCAATGAATTTCAAACCACCAGGAAACCATAAATGACACAAGTAGCCATTCTCATGGGCTCGCGTTCGGACTGGAAAATCATGGAGAACGCGGCCAATACGCTGGATTCGCTGGGCATAGGCTGGGAAGCGCGGGCGCTTTCGGCCCACCGCGCCCCCCGCGAGCTTGCCGAGTACTGCGAGCAGGCCGAGGAGCGCGGGATCAGGGTGGTCATCGCCGGCGCCGGCCTGGCCGCGGCCCTTCCGGGCACGGTGGCGGCGCTCACTTCGCTGCCGGTGCTCGGCGTTCCGATGGCGACCGCCGCCTTCGGGGGCGCCGACGCCATGCTGTCCATGGCCCAGATGCCGGCCGGCGTGCCGGTGGGAACGCTGGGAGTCGGCCGGCACGGCGCCGTGAATGCCGCCCTGATGGCGACCGCCATCCTGGCCCTGGGCGACGCCGACGTGCGCGACGCGCTCAAGGCTTTTCGGGCCGCCCAGACGGCGGAAGCGGTCCGGGGCGCCGATGTCACCCAATGAACTCAGCGCGCGGGTGGCCGATGCCCTGAGCTACGCGCGCAAGCGGGGCGCCAGCCAGGCGGAAGCCTCGGCCTCCAACAACACGGGACTGACCCTGCGCGTGCGGATGCGCGAGGTCGAAACGCTGGAAAGCCACCAGGACCATTCGCTGGGCGTGACCGTGTACCGGGGGCAGCGGCGCGGCTCCGCCAGCACGTCGGACCTGTCCTCCGGGGCCGTTCGGAAAACCGTCGACAAGGCCCTGAGCCTGGCCCGGTTTGCGGCTGAGGACGAATACGCAGGCCTTGCCGACGCGGATCGCATGGCCACGGAGTTCCCGGACCTCGATCTGCACCATCCCTGGGACCTGGAGGCGGAGCAGGCCATGGACCTGGCGCTGGAATGCGAAGCCGCAGCGCTGGACGCGGACCCGCGCATCAGCAACTCGGAGGGCGCCGGCGTCGATACCGGCGAATCCGCCTTCGCTTACGGCAACTCGCACGGGTTTCTGCAAAGCGGCCGGTCGAGCAGCCACTCAGTGTCCTGTGTCGTGCTTGGCGAGCAGGACGGGCAGATGGAGCGCGACTACGATTTCAGCGTGGCCCGGGCGCCGGAGGAACTGACTCCGGTGAAGGAAGTGGGGGAGAGCGCCGCCGAACGGACGATCAGGCGCCTGGGCGCGCGCAAGACCGCGAGCACCAGGGCGCCGGTGCTGTTCGCGCCGCGCGTCGCGCGGAGCCTGGTCGGACACTTCTGCGCGGCGGTCAGCGGCCGGGCGCTGTACAACCGCGCCAGCTTCCTGCTCGACAGCCTGGACAAGCCGGTTTTCGCCGACTGCGTCAACCTGAACGAACGCCCGCATATCCCGCGCGGACTGGCCAGCCGGGCCTACGACGGCGAGGGCGTGGCGACCGCCGACCGCGACCTGGTGTGCGGCGGCGTCCTGAAGGGCTACTTCCTGGGCAGCTACTCGGCGCGCAAGCTCGGCATGGCAACCACCGGGAATGCCGGCGGCGCGCATAACCTCTTTCTCGAAAGCACCGGTCAGTCCTGGGAGGAACTGCTGGCGGAAATGGGCGAGGGCCTGGTCGTGACCGAAATGATGGGGCAGGGCGCCAACACCGTCACCGGCGACTATTCGCGCGGCGCGGCCGGATACTGGGTGCGCGACGGCGCGGTCGAGCACGCCGTCCACGAAATCACCGTGGCCGGCAACCTGAAGGACATGTTCCGCAACATCGCCGCCATCGGTTCCGACGTGGACCGGCGCGGCGGCATCTACACCGGTTCGATTCTCATCGACGACCTAAGCATCGCCGGCGCCTGAACCGCCTTCCAGCAAGTTGTCCACGGCGGCGCGGAGTTCGTCGTTGCCGAGTCGCTGGGTGTAGTCGGGCTCGGAGTGCGCGAAGCGGATCACGCCGTCGGCGTCGATGACGTACACGGCGGGCACCGGCAGGGCGTGGTGGGTCTCGCCGGAGGCCTCTTCGAGATCGATGTCGAATTTCTTTGCCCGCTGGTAGTAATCGTCGGACACGCGGAAGGCGAGGCCGAAAGCTTCGGCGGCGCCCAGCCTGGCGTCCGACAGGAGCGTGTAGTCCAGGCTCTCGGCGTCGCCGTGCAGCGCCGAGGCCAGGTTGGCGGGGCTGTCCGCGCTCAGGAAATAGACGTCCATGCCGCGTTGCTCAAGCTCGGGTACCACATGGCGAAGTTCGGCGAGGTGCCGATTGCAGTAGGGGCACCAGCCGCCGCGGTAGAAGATCAGCATGGCCGGGCGGTCCAGCGACGAGGGTTCGAAGACGAAGTCGCTGCCGTCGGCGTTTTGGGCGGTAAAGGCCGGCGACTCGCCGCCGGCCGACAGGGGTTGCGTTTCTTCGGCGCTGGCGGCGATCTCGGCGTGCGATGGGGGCACGGCTAACGCGGCGGCGATGGAAACGATGGCGAGAATGGGAAAGGCTGTCTTGCGCATGGTCTGACTCCGGAAAAGTGCGCGAATTGTAATGCGCTGTTTGCCCGGCCAGCGGTGAGGGCGGGACGCCCTCGTTCCAAGGGTGGCGGCCACTACAATTCGGCGGCATGACCGGCAGTCCCAAGCATCTGGATGAATGGCTGCGCCATGCGGCGCGGCTACACCCCAGCGAGATCGACCTGGGGCTCGAGCGGATCGCTGAAGTGATCGGCAAGCTGGATCTGAAACCGCCTCCAGGCCGCGTGGTGATCGTGGGGGGCACCAATGGCAAGGGCAGCACCGCGGCGCTGATCGACGCGGCGCTACGCCTGAGGGGAGGGCTGCGCACTGCGCTGTATCTCTCGCCTTACCTGCAGGAATTCGGGGAGCGGGTGCAGATCGGCGGCGCGCACGCCGACCCGGTGGGCCTCAGCCGCGAATTCGAGCGGGTGGAAGCGGCGCGCGGCAATGTCCGGCTCACCGAGTTCGAATTCGTCACGCTGGCGGCCTTCAGCCTGTTCAGCCGGAAGGGCTGCGAGGCCTGGGTGCTGGAGGTGGGGCTGGGCGGAAGGCTGGACGCGGTGAACGCGATCGACCCGGACGTGAGCGTGATCACGCGGATCGCCATGGATCACCAGGACTGGCTGGGCGACACGCTGGATTCGGTGGCGGCCGAAAAGGCGGGGATCCTGCGCGCCGGGCGCCCGGCGTTTTACGGAGCGGGGGTCGCGCCGGCGCCCATCGCCGCGCGCGCGGCGGAACTTGGGGCGCCGCTATACCAGGCAGGCGTGGATTTCGACTTCGAGCGGCATGGCGAGCGCTGGGACTGGCGCGGCCGGACCGGCCGCCGCAACGGCCTGGCGATTGCCCATCCCGCCAATGCGGCGGAACTGCCGAACGCCAGCCTGGCGTTTGCGGTGCTGGAAACCCTCGATTCGGATTGGGTGCCCGAAGTCGGCGATTATTCGGCAATCCTGACGGCCGGCCGCTTGCCGGGGCGGTTCGAGCGCATGGAGTTCGCCGGCGCGGAGTGGGTACTGGACGTGGCGCACAATCCCGATGCCGGCGCGTGCCTGGCGAAGAGCCTCAATGCCCTGCCGCCGCGCCCGACAATCTGGGTGCTGGGCATGCACGGCGACAAGGATGTCGCCGGGTTTTTACGGGCTCTGCCGCTCCGGAAACGCGATCACGTGATTGTTGCGCCGGCTGAAAACCCCAAGGCCTGTTCCGCGGAAGTCCTGGCCCAGGCACTGAGCGCGCGCCGGCACGCTTACGTTGCCCAGTGCGATTCCGTGGTTGCAGCTTGCGAACGGGCCGCACAGGCGGCGACCGGAGAAACCCGCGTGGTTGTGACCGGTTCGTTCAATACCGCGGGCCCGGCGCGAAAATGGCTGCATCAGTGAAATCGTCGAATGGTCGAATTCGCGGCAAACCGACACAAAAAACCGCATGTCCGGTTATCCGCTCATCACTAGAATGCGAAGAGCGTGGCCCCCGGGCTGGTGCCTGCCTCTGCCTTCGTCACGCGGGGGTAGCGGGTTCGAGTCCCGCCGGGGGCTGCGCCTCGGCGAAGTATAGCAGCAAGCAAAGTCAGGCGGCGTTCAGTCCAGGCCGTAGATGCGCAGGACGTTGTCGCGCATCAGCTTGCGGCGGGCCTGCGGGCGCAGGTTGAGCGCGTCGATGTCGTCCACCGTCCGCTCGAAGTCCAGCACCGGGAAGTCGGTGCCGAAGATGACCTTGTCCTGGCCGAATGAATTGATGTAGTGGCGGAAGCTGTCCGGCCAGTACTTGGGCCGGTGCGCGTCGCAGCCGATGAACACGTTGTCGTGCTTCCACGACATCGCGATCATCTCCTCGTGCCAGGGAATGCCCACGTGGATGCCGATCAGCTTCAACTCCGGGAAATCGCAGGCCACGGCGTCCAGCGCGATCGGGCGTCCGACGCTGCGGCGCGGCGCGTCCTTGGCGTAGATCATCGACTGGCCCACCTGCATCTGTATGGGCACGTCCAGTTCGCAGCACTTGGCGTAAAAGGGGTAGTAGCGAGCGTGGTCGGGCGCCAGTTCGAACCAGTGCGGGTAGAGGTGCGCGCCGATGAAACCCATGTTCTTCACGGCGTCCTCGAACATTCGCACACCTTCCATGCCCTGGGTGGGATCGATTCCGGCCAGGCCGGAGAATCGGTCGGGGTGTTCTTCGCAGGCGCGAGCGACAACCTCGTAAGGCAGGTGATAACAGCCCGGCAGACCTACCTGGCCGGTGCGCGGGGCGATCAGGAACGCCCGTTCGATGCCGGCGCCGTCCAGCCGCTCGATCATCTGCTCCAGCGAAAGGCCGGCCATGAGCGGGCTTTCGGCCTTCATCTTGCCGACGAAGAAATCGCCCTGCCAGCCGGGCCGGTGCGACAGGGCCTCCGGCGTCCAGATATTGACGACCGCGTCGATCGCCCGGTAATCCTGATTGGGTTCGGTCATTCGCCGCCTCCGTACTTCCGGCGGCAATTATCCTCCAAGCGCTTTCCGATGACCATGAACGCCGGCCGGATGCACGCCTTATACTCTGCGCTTACCTGGGGGGCGGCATTCCGGCCTGAGACCCTTGCATAGGGGAACCCCTTGAACCTGATCCGGTTAGTACCGGCGGAGGAACGAGGTATGCGGCATTTCAATTCGCGCAGTTTTTTCCTTACAGCAACCACCTTTTTGGCGACCGCGGTTCTTGCTCAGGAATCGGGGCAGGATTCGGCTCCGGAACCTCTGGAGGAGGTGGTGGTCACGGCATCGCTGAAGGAGGTGCGGAGCCTGGACCTGCCCTCCAGCGTCACCGTGCTGGACGCGCAGACCATCCGCAATTCGGCGGTGCAGCACTTCGAGGAGCTGGCCCAGCTTACGCCCAACCTGCACTGGGCCGGCGGGTCTTCGCGGGCCCGCTATTTCCAGGTGCGCGGCATCGGCGAGCGCTCCCAGTACGAGGGCGCGCCGAACCCGTCGGTGGGGTTTCTTCTCGATGACATCGACTTCTCGGCGATCGGCGGCGTGGCCACACGTTTCGACCTGGGCAGCGTGGAGGTATTGCGCGGGCCCCAGGGTACGCGCTACGGCGCCAATGCGCTGGCCGGTCTCATTTACGCGCGCTCCCGGGAGCCCTCCCGGGAGCGGGAGGCCGAAGCGGAGGTTTCGCTGGGCAACGACGATATGCGGTCCGTGGGGCTGGCGTTGGGCGGCCCGCTGGGCCCGGCGGCCGCCGGACGGCTTTCCGCGCATCAGTACCGCGCCAACGGTTTTCGGCGCAACGCCACACTGGATCGCGACGACACCAACGCACGCGAGGAGCTGAGCCTCAGGGCCAGGCTCAACTACGAGCCTTCGCCGGAACTGGCGCTGCGCCTGACGCTGCTGCACATCGACCTGGACAACGGCTACGACGGCTGGTCCATCGACAACGAACTGACCAACTGGTCGGACCGGCCGGGGCGCGATTCGCAGGCGTCCACGGGCGCGTCGCTGCGCGCCGACTTCGCGTTCGGCGGCGGCCATAGCCTTGTAAGCATTACCGGCGCGGCGAGTTCGGACATCGAGCACAGCTACGACGCGGACTGGGGGGAAGACGGCTACTGGTCGGATATCGCCGGCTTTCCGATGCGCTACGACTACACCTCGCGCACCTTGCGCGAGCGCTCGGGTTTCAGCCAGGAACTGCGCCTTTTGTCTCCGGCGGAACGCGATACGGGCTATGTGCTGGGCGTCTGGTATCTGAACCTCGATGAAGACAATGACCGCGTGGACACGGGGCTCTACGCCGAGCCGGGCTACGCGCCCGGACCCAGCGAGGACCGGTTCGATTCCGGCTACGGCGCCGACAGCCTGGCGCTGTTCGGGGAACTGTCGCGCGCGTTCGCGGACCGGTGGCTTGTGACGGCGGGCCTGCGCTGGGAACGGCGCAACTCCGACTACGTCGACTCGAACGGCGAGCGGTTTTCGCCGTCGGACGACATGCTGGGCGGCCATCTGAGCGTGTCGCGTCCCTTCGGCGAGGACGCGAACGTCTATGCGCGGATTGCGCGCGGCTACAAGGCCGGCGGGTTCAACCTGGGCCTGGGAGGCCGGGGACTGACCAGCGACGAACTGCTGTACGAGCCGGAATTCCTCTGGAACTACGAGATCGGCGCCAAGGGCCTGTGGCTGGACGGGCGGTTGCGCGGCGAACTGGCCGTGTTCCATTCGCAGCGCGTGGACGTGCAGGTGGACACGTCCCGGCAGATCGATCCCCAGGACCCGAACACCTTCCTGTTCTTTACCCGGAACGTCGGGCGCGGAGTCAACCGCGGCGTCGAACTGACCCTGGAGTACCGGCCCGGCGACGCGTTGCGCATGAGCGCGGCGCTCGGACTGCTGGACACCGAAATCACCCGCTATCCGGGCCGTCCCGAACTCGAGGGCCGCGAGCAGCCCCACGCGCCGGGCTACGGTTATGCGCTCGGCGCGCTGTGGCGCCATCCGCAAGGCTGGTTCGCCGGCGGCGAACTCACCGGCAGCGACGGCTTCTATTTCTCCAACAGCCACGACCGCAAGTCGGGGGCGTACTCGCTGTTGAACCTGCGCGCCGGGCGGGCCTGGAACGGCTGGGAGGCGTTCGCCTGGGCCCGCAACCTGCTGGACGAGTACTACGCGGTCCGCGGTTTTTACTTCTCCAACGTGCCGCCGGACTGGCCCGAGCAGGAATTTCGCCAGCAGGGCGATCCGCGGCACTTCGGCGTTACCATACGGCGGCGTTTCTAGAGAAGGGGACCATGCGCATCACCGCCGAACTCAGCCTTTACCCGCTGGCCAGCGAGCAGCCGATCGAACGCATCACGGGGTTTATTCGCGAGTTGCGCGGGCAGCCCGGCGTCGAGGTGCTCACCAACCAGATGAGCACCCAGCTTCGCGGCGAGATGGAGGACGTTCAGCGGGCTGTGGACGCCTGCATGAAGTCGGTCATGCAATCCGGCGACCGGGTGGTGCTGGTGGCCAAGTACCTGAACGCCGACCTGCCCATCGACTCGCCCCCGCAGCTCTAGCTGCCAGCGCCTGATTCCGCATGGACCTGATGGCGATCCTGGAGGTCGTGGCCGTCGTGCTCGGCTTCGTCTACGTGGTGCTGGCCATACGCCGTCATATCTCGTGCTGGCTGGCGTCGTACGTCGCTTCCGGGCTGTTCGTGGTGGTCTTCCTGGACGCCGGGCTGATCTTCCAGCCCTGGCTGCAGGTTTTCTACATGGTCATGGCCGTGTACGGCTACCGCAAGTGGCGCAGGGGAGCGAAGAACCCCGCGACGCTGGGCTTCTGGGGCTGGCGCAACAACCTGATCGCGGTGGCCGCGCTGCTGGCCGTATCGATCCCGATCACGATCTTCGGCGCGCAATACAGCGAGTCGTCCCTGTTCTTTATCGACGTGGTTACCGCGCTCGCGGCGCCGCTGGCCACCTTCATGCAGGCGCGCAAGTACATCGGCAACTGGATCTGGTGGATGGTGCTGGACACGACTTACGTGGCCCTTTACCTGGAGAGGGGCCTTTATTTGACCACCCTGCTTTACGCCAGCTACTTCGCATTGGCATGGGTGGGCTACCGTTCCTGGCGCAAGGCCCTGCCGGCGTGAAACGGCCGCGGCTGCTTGACGAGTGCCCGGCGCTGGCGGACGTCAAGCTCATCCGCAGGCTCGGCGGCGGCGGATGGAACGAGACGTGGCTGGCCGCGCGGGGCGATGAAAGGCTGATGGTTCGTTTCGACACGCCTGCCGTGCGCCTGCTGGGGCTGGACCGGGCCGCCGAAGTCGACGTCCTGCGTGCGATCGAAAGCCGGGGACTCGGCCCGGAACTTGTTTTCGCCGATCCCCGCCGCGGAGTGCTCGTGACGCGACGCCTGCCGGGCCGCGCCTGCATGCCCGGCGGTCTGCGCGATCCACGGCTTCTGCGCAATCTGGGAGCGAACCTCCGGCGTCTGCACGAGACGGTTCTTCCACCCCCTGACATCGCGCCGCTGGACATGGCCCGTTCCCTCGATCGCTACGCATCGCTGGTCGGGAATGTCCGGGCGCGAAGAACGGCGCGTGAAACTTGCCGTTCCCTCAGGGCGGCCGCCGGTCACCGCAGAAAACCGGCGCTGTGCCACAACGACCCCGTGGCGCAGAACATTCTGCGCGGACCGGCATTGCGCCTCATCGACTGGGAGTTCGCCTGCCCGGGCGACCCGCTCTTCGACCTCGCCGTCGTGATCGGTCATCACGATCTCGACGAGGGACGGGCCCGCGCGCTCCTGGGCGCGGCCAGGGGCCGCGTTTATCCGTCCGATTGGCGCGGTCTGATGCACCTGGTGGAGGGCTACGAAAACGTGCGCGTGCTTTGGGAGGCGGCCGTGAGGGCAGTCGCGCAGATTGATTAGCCGCCGCCGATTCTTTATGCTCGCCCGCCATGAACGACGTGGCATTCGACGTACGCGAACGCGTAACCAGCATCATCGACGGCGAGCCGGTGGGCGCGTCAAGGCGCGGGGTGGACTTTCCGATCATCAATCCGGCCAGCGAGGAGCCGAACGGGGTCCTGAGGGAGGCGGACGCACAGGAAGTGGATGCGGCCGTGCGCTCGGCGCGAAAGGCCTTCGAGACCGGTCCCTGGCCGCGCATGGGCGCCGACGAGCGCAAGGCGATCTTCCGCTCCATGCACGAGGCGCTGCACCGGCACCGCGACGAGCTGGAGTTTCTTGACAGTCTCGACACCGGCGTGCCGATCAGCCAGGTCCGCGCCATGCACGTGGCGCGCGCCGCCTACAACTTCGAGTTCTTCGGCGAGGTCCTGAGCCAGGAATCGGGCGAGGTCTATACGCAGAACCCCAACTACCTGACCTACGTGACCCGCGAACCGGTCGGGGTGGGCGCCATGATGGCGCCGTGGAACGCGCCGGTACCGCTGGCTTCCATGCGGGTGGCCACCTGCATCGCCTTCGGCAACACCTGCGTGCTGAAGCCGTCCGAATACACCCCGCACTCGATGGAGCGGATGGTGGAGATCTTCCACGAGGCCGGGCTGCCGCCGGGAGTCGTGAATCTCGTCAACGGCCGGGGACCGGTTACCGGAACGGCGCTGGTCAACCACCCGGAAGTGGACATGGTGGGGTTCACCGGCGGCTCGGAGACCGGAAAGATCATCATGTCGGAGGCCGGCAAGTCGCTAAAGCCGGTGCTGCTGGAACTGGGCGGCAAGTCCGCCAACATCGTGCACGAGAGCGCCGACCTCGACCGCGCGCTCGACGGCTCGCTGATCGGCATCTTCTCCAGCAACGGCCAGCAATGCCTGGCGGGCTCGCGCATCCTGGTGCAGAAGTCGATTGCCGGCGAGTTCATCGAGCGGTTCGTCGAGCGGGCCCGCAAGCTGCGCATCGGCGATCCGCTCGAGGCGGAGACCGAAATCGGACCGCTGTGCTACGAGAACCACATGAACCGGGTGCTGGGTTACGCGAGCCTGGCGCGCGAGGAGGGCGCGAAGCTGCTGACCGGCGGCGGCCGGCCCGAGGGCATGGAGCAGGGCTGGTTCGTGGAGCCGACGGCGGTTCTCGCCGAGGACAACTCGGCACGCATCTGCCAGGAAGAGATCTTCGGCCCGTTCGCGACTTTCCTGGTCTACGAAGACCTCGACGAGGCACTGCGCATCGCCAACGACTCGGAGTTCGGGCTGGTGGCCTACCTGTGGTCGCAGGACCTCAACGTGACGATGCGCGCGGCGCGCGAGCTGCGCGCCGGCACGATCTGGGTGAACACGCCGATCTATCGCGAATTGCGGGCGCCATTCGGCGGCTACAAGCAGTCCGGCATCGGCCGGGACGGGGCCAGGGGGAGCCTGGAGTTCTTTACCGAACCCAAGACCGTGAGCATTCCGCTCACCGATTTTCCGATGCTCAGGATGGGAGAATGAAAGATGACCAGTGACCTTCCGGTGCGGGTGCAACGCACCAATCTTGTCGTTGCGGACCTGGAGCGCGCCTATCGCGTCTACCGGGACATCCTGGGCTTCAAGCTGGATTTCACGCTGGGACACCGCCCCGAGTCGTATTCGTTCGTGGTGTTTCAGATCCCCCGGGAAGCCACGACCGGGTTCGCCGCGCTCAGCTCCAAAGACCAGGTGCGCAGCCTGGCCCTGACCGAGATCAAGGGCGTGGAACTGCCCGAGCCCAACCTGCCCAGCAGCCACGCGCTGGTCCTGGAGGTGGACGATATCGACGGCGTCCTGGAAGCCGCGCGCGCCGAAGGCCTGCATGTCTTTCCGGAAGAAACGCTGCGCACGCACGACGGCCGCGTGGGCCGGGAAATCGGCATGCTCGATCACGACGGCCACCTGATCGTGCTCTATTGCATCCTGCAATCGTAGCCCGGGAGCGAGGTCGTCCCGACCTCCGAGAGGGCGAGACGCCCTCTTTCCCGGGGCAAAGTTGAATACCGTAGCGAAACTTAGCCGGGATCCGGACTTCATCCGGCTGCGCCGTCTCCAGCGGCGCTACGCTTTCGCCATTGCCGGCAGCGTAGTGGCGTTCTACGTCAGTCTGGGCGTGACGATGGCCTACTGGCCGGAAGTGCTCGACATACGCCTCGTGCCCGGGCGCTGGATCACCGTCGGTCTGGTCTGGAACGTGCTGGGCCTGCTCGGCTGGTTTGCCGCCACGGCCACCTATGCGGCGCTCAGCACGCGCCGGCTGACGCCGTTGCGCGCGCAAGTCAGGGAACGCCACGGATGGAACAGTCCCGATGGCGCCTAACCTGGCTTCCATCCTCACGTTCGTCCTGATCCTCGGGGCGTCGCTACTGATTACCTGGCAGGCGGGACGGCGGACGCGTTCGTCCTCGGAGTTCTACGCGGCCTCGCACTCGGTGGGCGGCTTCAGCAACGGGCTGGCGATCGCCGGCGACCACCTCTCGGCCGGAACGCTGCTGGGAGTGACCGCCGTCATCTACACGGACGGATACGACGGCCTGATCTACATGACGGGCGGGGCGGTCGGCTACCCGCTGTTGATGTGCCTGCTCGCGGAACGGCTGCGCAACCTGGGCAGCTATACCTTCGTGGACGTGCTGTCGGCGCGCTTTCGCGAGAACTCGATCCGGGTGCTGGCCGCCACCGGCACGCTGGTGGCCGCGGTCCTGTACCTGATATCGCAGATGGTGGCGGGCGGGGCGCTGTTCGAGGTGCTGTTCGGCATTCCCTATCCCTGGGCCGTCGCCATGGTGGGCGGCCTGACCGTGCTCTACGTAAGCGTGGGCGGGATGCTGGCGACCACCTGGGTGCAGATGACCAAGGCCGTGTTGCTCATGTTCTCGATCCTGGTGCTGCTCGCCCTGCTCATGCTGAATCTGGGCGAGGGCCCGCTGTCGCTGCTGGAGTCGGCGGCGCGCGTGCATCAGCGGGGCGAGGCGTGGCTGAGCCCGGGACAGTTCCTGCCCGACCGGGTTTCGATCTTTGCGTTTGTCCTGACCGGCATCGTCGGCATGGTCGGGCTGCCGCATCTGCTGATGCGCTTCTTTACGGTTCCCGACGCCCGGCAGGCGCGCCGGTCCGCGGTCTTCGCCACCGGCTACATCGTGACTTTTTCCCTGCTGCTCTGGATTACCGGCCTCGGCATCGTGGTGCTGCTGGCCGGCAACACCGAAATCCTGGACGACCAGGGCGGAATGATCGGCAGCACCAATATGGCGATCATGCATGCGGCGCGAATCATCGGAGGCAACGTGATGCTGGGATTCATGGCTTCGGTGGCTTTCGCGACGCTGTTGGCGGTGGTATGCGGACTGGTGCTGGCGGCGGCCGCGGCGCTGGCGCACGATCTCTACAGCGGGGTCTACAAACGTGGCCGCGTCGACGACAGGACCGAGGTCCGGGCCTCGCGGATCAGCGTCGTGGCGCTGGGCGTGCTGGCCGTGGCGCTGGGGATGCAGTTTCAGGGACAGAACGTGGCCTATCTGACCGCGCTCGCCTTTACCGTGGCCGCCAGCGTCAATACGCCGGCGCTGGTCGCGGCGCTGTTCTGGCGAGGAGCCAGCGCGCGCGGCCTGATCCTCGGGGGCTGGGTGGGGATGGTCGTGTCGGTGGCATTGCTGGCGCTGAGCCCGGCCGTCTGGGAGGGCGCCCTGGGCCTGGAAAACGCACCATTCCCGTGGATTTACCCCGGTCTGTTCTCGATACCGGCCGCGGCGCTGGTAATCGTTGTAGTATCGCTGGCGGACCGCAGCCCCGAGGCGATGCTGGGGCGCCGGCGTTACGATGAACTGCTGGCGCCGTCCGTGCTCGGGCGGCGGGACACACCTGAGATAAGGCATTAGTGCACCAGGAGGCGAGCATGCCGGACTTGACAAGGGCGGACGTCGCGGCGATCTACCATTCGCCGCTGCTGGACCTGATATACAGGGCGGCGACGGTGCACCGCGAGCATCATGCGCCCGGCCAGGTGCAGCTCTGCACGCTGCTTTCGGTCAAGACCGGCGGCTGCCCCGAGGACTGCGCCTATTGCCCGCAAGCGGCCCGCTACCACACCGGCATCGACCGGCATGGCCTGCTGAAACTCGACGCGGTGCTGGAAGCCGCGCGTGAAGCCAGGGAGGCGGGGAGCACCCGCTTCTGCATGGGCGCCGCCTGGCGCGAAGTGCGCGACAACCGCCATTTCGACGAGGTGCTGGAGATGGTGTCCGGCGTCCGCGACCTCGGCCTTGAGGTCTGCTGCACGCTGGGCATGCTCACCGAGTCGCAGGCCGAGAGGCTCAAGGAAGCGGGCCTCTACGCCTACAACCACAATCTGGATTCCAGCCGCGAGTTCTATCCCGAGATCATCGGCACCCGCACCTATGACGATCGCCTCGAGACTCTGGCCAACGTGCACAAGGCCGGGCTGTCGGTCTGTTGCGGCGGCATCATCGGGATGGGCGAGACGGTCGATCAGCGCATTGACCTGCTGCACACGCTGGCCACCCTGCCCAGCCCGCCGGAATCGGTCCCGGTCAACGCGCTTGTTCCGGTGCCCGGGACTCCGCTGGAAGACTGCCCGCCGGTCTCGACCTGGGAAATGGTCCGGATGATCGCGAGCGCGCGCGTGCTCATGCCCAGGGCCATGGTTCGCCTGTCCGCCGGGCGCTCGCGCATGAGCGCCGAGCAGCAGGCCCTGTGTTTCCTGGCCGGCGCCAATTCGATCTTCACCGGCGAAAAGCTGCTCACCACGCCGAACCCCTCGTTCGACAGCGACGAGGGGCTGCTCGAGCTGCTGGGCCTTACCCCCAGAGAACCGTACACGCAGCAGGATACGCACGCGGCTGCATGAGCGCTGCGATACGGCGCGCCATACGGGAGGCGCTCAGGGAGCGCGAAAAGGTCGGCCTGCTGCGCAGCCTCGAGACGGCGCCCGGCGGCATTGACTTCTGTTCCAATGACTACCTGGGCCTGGCCCGGGACCGTCGCCTGCGCGGAAGGATCGCCGCGGTCGCGGCCGAGAGCGCGGCGCCGCAGGGCGCGACCGGTTCCCGGCTTATCTCCGGGAATCACCCTGAAATCGAGGCGCTGGAGGCGCAGCTCTCCGGGTTCTACGCGTCCGAGGCGGCGCTGGTTTTCTCCAGCGGATTCGCCGCCAACCTCGGATTGCTGGCGAGCCTGGGCGGAGTGGTGCAGACGCTGGTCTGCGACCGCCTGCTGCATGCCAGCGCCATCGACGGCGGCCGCCTGAGCGGCGCGAAGCGGGTGATCTTCGTGCACAACGACATGCGCGACCTGAAGGCCCGGCTGGGCGAACTGCCTTCCGGGGAAACCGCCGCGGTGGCGGTGGACACGGTCTATTCGATGGACGGCGACTTTGCACCGCTCAAGGAAATAGCCGTTCTGGCCGAAGAACAGGATGCCGCGGTCGTGGTGGACGAGGCGCATGCCAACGGGGTGCTGGGGCCCGCGGGCCGCGGCGGCGTGGTCGCCGCCGGACTGCAGGACCGGGTGCTGGCCCGGGTGGTGACTTTCGGCAAGGCGCTCGGACTGCAGGGCGGCGCCGTGCTGTGTTCGAAGGACCTGCGCGATTACCTCGTGAATTTTGCCCGTTCGTTCGTGTTCTCCACCGGGGTCTCCCCGCTCTGGGCGGCGAGCGTGCAGTCCGTCTACGACATGCTTCCGGACCTGAATGCGGAGCGTGAACAGTTGCTGGATAACGTCTCCCATTTTCGCGGGCGCGTGGCGGAGTCCGCACAGCCCTGGCTGCCGAGCGAGTCCTGGATCCAGTGCCTGCGCGTGCCTGGCGCCCGACGCATCAGGCGCGTGGGCGGCGTTCTTCGCAGCCGGGGGCTGGCCGCCCTGCCGATTCGCGCGCCCACCGTTCCGGCGGGCGAGGAGCGAATCCGGGTGTGTCTGCACTCGCACAACACCAGGGAGGAAATCGACCTGTTGTTCAGTGCCGTGGACGAAGCGCTGCGTTAGAACCTGGGGGAGGGCGGCGAGTGGATATAATTTTCCGCCCCCAGCCACTACCGGTAATGCCCCATGAAAAACCTGATGGCCGTTGCGACACTCGCCCTTTCCGCCGCGGTTCTCGCCGACGAGGCGCCGACTGCCAGCCTGGAGGCAGGCATGCAGGCCCCGGACTGGACCCTGCCCGGCTCCGACGGGGAAACTCATGCCCTTGCGGACCTGCTCAAGAAAGGCCCGGTGGTGCTGGCCTGGTTTCCCAAGGCCTTTACGCCGGGCTGCACGGCCCAGTGTCAGTCCCTGGCGCAAGACGGGGACATGATCCGCGAATACAAGGTCAGCTACTTCATGGCCAGCGTGGATCCCATCGGCGACAACACCGATTTCGCGAGCAAGTACGACGCGGACTTCCCGATCCTCTCCGACGAAAGCAAGGAAGTGGCGAACGCTTACCAGGTGATCGGGCAGTATGGCGTGCCGAGGCGCGAAACCTTCTATATCGGAACGGATGGCGTGATCCTGGCGGTGGACCGTGAGGTTGACGCCCGGGGTGCCGCCGAGGAAACCGCCGCGATACTGGCAAGCCTGGGCGTCGAGAAACGC
Source organism: Gammaproteobacteria bacterium (assembly GCA_009838035.1). Lineage (NCBI taxonomy): Bacteria > Pseudomonadati > Pseudomonadota > Gammaproteobacteria > Gammaproteobacteria bacterium. The sequence goes on along the minus strand of VXSK01000023.1, from coordinate 64,184 downwards.
GCGTCGCCGGCTTCGTCCGCCGGCCGGTAACCGCACCGATACGGATCCGGATGCGGGGGCGCCGCGCCGCCGCATCCTTCGGAGGCTTTCCGGCGCAGGCGGAAATCGATGGAGCGCTGCGCAGTTGCGGGCATCGGAACCAGCGTAGGCAAGACCCTGGTCTCCGCGCTGCTGGTGGAGCGCCTGGGAGCCAGTTACTGGAAACCCATACAGGCCGGCGGCCTTGTGCATACCGACACCGAGGAAGTCCGGCGGCTGGTCACGCTCAGCCGCGCCCGCTTCCTGCCCGAGGCGTACAGCCTGAAGGCGGCGATGGCGCCGCACGCCGCAGCGGCCCAAGAGGGTGTGACCCTTCGCAAGGAAGACCTGCGCCTGCCGGAAGTGGACGGCCCGCTCGTGGTGGAACCGGCCGGCGGAGTGCTGGTGCCGGTGGCCGATGGCCTGCTCAATATCGATCTCCTGAAATACTGGAGCCTGCCGGTGGTCGTTGTTTCCAGCTACTACCTGGGCAGCATCAATCACACGCTGCTTACCGTGGAGGCGCTCAAGTCGCGTGATCTGGCGCTGGCCGGTATCGTATTCAACGGCGAGCGGAACGACCATTCCCGCGGCGTGATCCTGCGCGAGACGGGATTGAAGTGCCTTCTCGATCTTCCCAACCTGCGCCAGCCGGTAAGCCCCGGGCACGTTAAGTCTTACGCAGCGAGAATCGACCTGTGAACGACCGCCCCTCCGCCGCCGACCTGGATTTCGACCGGCGGCACATCTGGCATCCCTACGAGTCCATGCGGAGTCCTACGCCGGTCTATCCCGTGGTCTCCGCCCGCGGCGTGCGCCTGACGCTGGCCGACGGGCGGGAACTGATCGATGGGATGTCGTCATGGTGGTCGGTAATTCACGGCTACAACCATACGGCGCTGAACCGCGCCGCGCGCGAGCAGATATCGCGCATGCCGCATGTGATGTTCGGGGGGCTGACACATGCCCCGGCGATCCGCCTTGCGCAACGCCTGGTCGAATTGACTCCAGGCGACCTGGACCGGGTCTTTTTTTCCGATTCGGGGTCGGTGGCGGTGGAAGTGGCGATCAAGATGGCCCTGCAGTACTGGCGCGCCCGCGGCGTGGAGGGCCGGACCCGGCTGCTGACCATACGGGGTGGCTATTACGGCGACACCTTCCAGGCCATGTCGGTCTGCGATCCGGTAACCGGCATGCATCACCTGTTCTCCGGGGTTGTGTCCGAACAGCTGTTCGCCGACCGGCCGCGCGTGCGCTTCGGCGAGTCCTGGGATCCGTCCGACCTGGCTTCGCTGGAGGACCTGGCCGCCCGGCACAACGATGAGATCGCCGCGGTGATCCTGGAGCCGATCGTGCAGGGCGCCGGCGGTATGCGCTTTTACCATCCCGAGTATCTGAAGGGCGCCCGCGAACTGTGCGATCGTATGGGGCTTCTGCTGATCGCCGACGAGATCGCCACCGGGTTCGGCCGCAGCGGCGAGCTGTTCGGCTGCGATCACGCCGGCGTTGTTCCCGACATCATGTGTGTGGGCAAGGCGCTCACCGGCGGTTACCTGAGCCTGGCGGCCACGCTGGCGCGGCCGCACGTCGCCGGGACGATCTCCGCCGCGCCCGGAGCCGCCGGCGTGCTGATGCACGGACCGACCTTCATGGCGAACCCGTTGGCCTGCGCGATCGCCAATGCCAGTGTGCAGTTGTTGCTGGACTCGCCGTGGAGAAAACGCGTGGCGCGGGTCGAGCGCGAATTGCGCCGTGGCCTCGCGCCTTGCCGAGATCTGGCTCAGGTGGCGGACGTGCGCGTGCTCGGCGCCATCGGGGTAGTGGAGACGCGCAAGCCCGTGGACATCGCCCGCGTCCAGCACCGGCTGGTGGAACGGGGCGTATGGGCGCGGCCGTTCGGTCGGCTGGTTTACCTGATGCCGGCCTACGTGATGTCCGTGCGGGACCTCAGGCGCCTCTGCTCCGCCGTCTGTGAAACGATCGCTCTAGAGTCCGCATAGCCCGCCTTTCCTTGCTCCCGTCCTTCCGGCCCCCAGCGCCTGCCGCAGCTTTGTCTTCACCCCCTTCTTCAGGGAGTATTGGAGGCAGGGGTGAGCGCCGTTGTCCCGGCGCGAACGAGCAAGCTACAGGGATGTATTCATGGTGGATTGCATGAATCCACCCCGGAAGAAGGGGGTGAAGATAAAGCGGTATCGAAGCGGTGCGAGGGGGTACTATCCGTGCGGTCATCCGGGAAACATCGAAATGAGTGAAGAGCTGCTGTACGAGAAGGACGGGGCCGTGGTCCTGCTGACGATCAATCGGCCCGACGAGCGCAACCTGCTGGGGCGGATCGGCGACGGCGCGTTGTTCGAGAAGGCGGCCAAGCGCATACAGGCGGACTCAGAAGTGCGTTGCGCCATCCTCACCGGCGCGGGCCGAGCATTCTCGTCCGGCGGCGACGTCAAGGCCATGCGCGACCGCAGCGGAGCGTTCGAGGGCGGGTCCGCGGAGTTGCGCGAGAGCTATCGGAGCGAGATACACCGCATGGTCCGAGCGTTGTGGAACCTGGACGTGCCTATGATCGCGGCGGTGAACGGGCCGGCGATCGGGTTGGGGAATGACGTGGCCTGTCTTGCCGAAATCCGACTGGCCTCGGACAAGGCGTTGTTCGGGCAGACCTTTCTGAAGCTGGGCCTGATTCCGGGCGATGGCGGCGCCTGGATCCTGCAGCAATTGATCGGCTATTCGCGCGCCGCACAGCTATTGCTTACCGGCCAGCTCATCAACGCGGAAACGGCGAAGGACTGGGGGTTGGTCAGCGAAGTCACGTCGCCGGAAGAACTGCTGCCGAGGGCCCGCGAACTCGCCGGCGAAATCGCGCTGCAGCCGCCCGTGGCGCTGCGCATGGCCAAGCAACTGCTGCGCGCCGGCAGGCAAGACCGGTTCGAGTCGGTCATGGAGATGTCCGCGAACCTGCAGGGTATTCTGCAGCGCACCCGTGACCACGACGAGGCGGTGGCAGCGTTCTTCGAAAAGCGCCCGCCCAGGTTCACGGGCGAATAGCCGAATTTCGGGGCGCGGTCCGAAATTGACGCGTAGTCTATTCGTGGTTAGGATTGATGCCCCTTTTTGGAGGCTGCCGTGCGCGCCGGGTGGTTCGGCTGCGGCGGCAGGCGAGGAGTAAAACAATGGCTGACAACTCTCCCACCGGCAGTTATGTCCAGATGGATGCCGTGGACTGGGTGCCGTTTCCCCAAGGTCTTTGTCAGGGCGATATCAGCTGGAAACTGCTGCACGTTTCGCCCGAGGCCGGCGCCTGGACCGCGATCTTCGATTGCAAGGCCGGATCGTCGTTCGCCAAACATGTCCATATGGGTCCCGGCGAGTATTTCCTGACCAAGGGCCGCATGAATGTGCGCGGCGGCACTGCCGAAGGCGGCGACACGGCGGTTGCGCCGGGCTATGGCTACGAAGCCTGCAACGCCCAGCACGATCACACCGAGTTCCCCGAGGACAGCGAGTTCTACATGACCTTCCTGGGTCCGCTGAACTTCCTGGACGACGACGGCAACACCGTGGCGGTGGTAGGCTGCAAGCAGGTCCTGGACGCCTGGAACGCCACAGCCGACGGCTGATTTCCTGCTTGAGTACTTCTGGTCCGTAGTAAAAACCGGGCCAAGAGGGTTGCCGTGGTTCCGTCAGGGCGTCCGCGAGGTTTGCCGGTTCGGCAATTTTCCTGAAGAGGCCTTCGACATCGTGCGTCCCTGCCCGAACCTCCGTACTCCGGTCCCTAGTGGCCGTGGCTGTGGCCGTCGTGCACCGCGCCGGCCTCAACGAAGTGCAGCGCGAAGGCGAGGCCGATTCCCACCAGGAAGGCAATGATCAGCTTGAAGCGGTCGTGGGTATGAAAGTGAATTTCCGGCAACACGTCGCTTAGCGCCACACAGAGGAAAGCGCCGGCGGCAAAACACAGCGCGTAACCTGCCAGTTCGCCTCCACCCGTGGCCGCCAACTGAGCGCCCAGCCAGAAAGTGCCGAGAGCCACTACCGGGCAGAGCAATGCAAAAGCGATGTTCGCGATATTGCATGTTCTGCGCCGGTAGCCGGCCGAACGCATGACGCTGAGAATCGAATAGGCGTCCAGGGGCTTGTGCAACAGGATCGCCAGGAAAACGCCGAGTCCCGGCAGCGCTCCGATTGCCGTTGCGTGCGTGCTCTCCTGGACGCTGGCCCCCAGGGCGACGCCCTCGGTGATCGTGTGGACGGCCAGGCCGAAAGCGATGCCGGCCACGCTGCTGGCGCCGATCGTCGCCGGGGAGTGCCCCCGACGATCCTGCAAGGCCTGCGCTTCACTGCTGAAATCGTGCTGGTGAAACTGGAAAATACGCTGCAGGGCGACCATGAAAATGATGCCCAGCGCGGTCCAAAGCATGCCGTGCTCGATATTCTCGGGGCCGGGTATCCGCTCCAGTCCATGCGGCAGCAGGTGAAACAATGCAATTCCCAGGATAAAGCCCGCAACCAGGCTCATGATGACCTGCGTGCGGGTGTGCGTCAGTGCGCCGAGAACGGACAGACGCCCTCCCAACACCGCCGCGACGAATATCGCCGGACAGTAGACCGTAAGTAGCAGCAAAAGCGGGTCCATCTGCGCGGCTATTCTACGAAAGTTGTCAACAGCACACTGCATCCGTGGCGTAAGAGCGGATACGTTATACCGTTTCCTTATCGCATAACATTGGAGTCGCGCGGCGGCCGCTGCAGCCGCGCGCGTACAAGTGAATCAGGAGATGGTAGATGGAACGTAGCAGGATTTTTTCTGCGGTCGCGCTGATGTGCATCGCGCCCGCCGCACCGGGGCAGGATGAGGCGCAAGAGAATCGGTCCGAGGCGATTGAAGAGGTCGTGATCGTGGGACATCCGCTTTCCGCGGAAGGACTGGCCACGCCCGCCGATGTGCTGGCCGGAGAAGAGTTGGAACGCAAGCTGGCGGACACCCTGGGAGCGACGGTTGCCGGGGAACCGGGCATCCATAACGGTTCAAACGGGATTGCCGTGGGCCGGCCTGTCATCCATGGCCTGGGCGGCCCGCGCGTCCGCATCATGGAGGACCGCATCGACACGATGGACGTGTCGGTTACCAGCGGCGATCACGCGGTCACCGTTGACCCCTTTATTGCCGAGCGGGTGGAGTTGTTCAAGGGGTCCGGCACGCTGCTGTACGGTTCGGGATCGATCGGCGGAGTGGTGGACACGCACACGGGACGCATTCCCGACGCCGTTGTGGAAGAATTGAGCGGACGACTGGACCTGCGCTGGGCCGACAACGGCGATGCAGGCAGCGGCTCGTTCCGGCTGGACGGCGGCGCGGACAACTTTGCCTGGCATCTCGACGGGTTCCGCCGCGAGGCCGATGACTACGAGATACCGGGCTACGCCGAATCGGCACTGTTCCGGGCCATGGAGGAGGAAGAGCACGAGCACGAGGAGCATGAAGACGAAATGGGGCATCATGACGATGACGACGAACATCATGATGAAGAGGAGCACCACGAGGAGGAAGAGGAAGCTTTCGGGGTTCTGCCCGGCAGCGCCATGGACATGAAGGGCGGCGCCGCAGGCTTCTCGTTCATAGGCGAGCGCGGATTCATCGGCGTGTCCGTCAGCACCATGAATGGCGAGTACGGAATACCCGGACACGCTCACGAACACGGTCATGAGCATGAAGAAGAGGAACACCACGATGAGGAGGCCCACCACGACGACGAAGAGCACGAGGAAGAAGAGCACGAGGACGAACACGAAGATGAAGGCAATCCCTTTATCGACCTGAAACAGACGCGCGTGGATCTGGAGGCGGCCCTGATGGATCCGCTGCCGGGCTTTTCGGATCTGAACCTGCGGCTGGGCGTCAACGACTACGAGCACCTGGAGATCGAGCCTTCCGGAGAAGTGGGCACGGCGTTCGAAAACGAGGCCTGGGAGGCGCGCGTTGAACTGACCCACCTTCCGGTTGGCGGCTGGGGAGGTGCGGTGGGTCTGCAGCTCTCCGACCGCTCATTCTCGGTTGTGGGCGAAGAAGCCTTTACGCCGCCGGTCGATTCACGCGCGATGGGCGTGTTCTGGGTGGGCGAAAGATCGTTCGACAGTTTCGCCATCGAGGCCGGCGCGCGCCTGGAGAACGTGGAACATTGAGCCCGCAACCGGCGCCGATGCGGACTTCACGACGCTGAGTGCTTCGCTGGGGGCGATCATTCCGCTGGAAGACGGCTGGACGGCCACCGTGCTGGCCGACTACTCGTCGCGGGCGCCGGTAGGCGAGGAATTGTTCTCCGACGGGCCGCACCTGGCGACCCGCAGCTTCGAGATCGGCGATCCCGGACTCGAGGAAGAGCAGGCGCTGAACTTTTCGGCGACGCTGCGCGGAGCGGGTCCGCGCTGGTCGGTTGCGGGCACTGTGTACTACACGCAGTTCAATGACTTCATCTACCAGACCGCGACCGGCGAGGAGATGGACGAGTTGATGGTGCGCGCCTTTGCGCAGGCCGACGCGACCTTTTCCGGGCTGGACCTGGAGGCGTCCCTGGTTCTGGCGGACTGGGGAGACGCGAGGCTCGAGCTCAGGGGTTTCTTCGACACCGTGTCCGCCGACCTGGATGTGTCCGGCAATGACCACCTGCCGCTCATCCCACCCGATCGCGCCGGTATCGGATTAGAGTACAGTGCAGGCGCGTTCAGTGCGAGCGTCGACTTTTCCCGGGCTTCAGAGCAGAACAGTGTTGCGGATTTCGAACTTCCGACAGACGGCTACGATGACCTTCGCGCCTACGTCCGTTACGGGTTTGAGCGTGGCGGCACCTGGACCGAACTGTATCTGCGCGGCAGAAACCTTACGGATGACGAGCAGCGTCATCACACCTCCATCGTCAAGGACCTGGCCCCGGCGCCCGGCCGCACGATCGAGGCAGGATTGCGAGTGAGGATCTAGAACGATGTACAAGATTTCGAATAATCCATCCCGGCGGCGGCCGCCGCTCCTTTATGCCCTGGCGATCTGTTTCCTGGCTCCCGCCGGCGCGCCGGCTCAGCACGTCCATGGCGTTGTGGAGCTTGGCGTCGTGGTTGAGGGCGGCACGATTGCCATGTCGCTGAACGCGCCGCTGTCCGATGTCGTCGGCTTTGAGCATGCGCCGGAGAGCGACGAACAGCTTGAACTTATTCGACAGGCTGCAGCGACCCTGGCGAATGCGGACGCGATGTTCGGGCTGCCCGACTCGGCGAGTTGCACCATTTCGGACACGTCCATTGACGGGCCGGCGTACGTCCTGGAACATATCGGGGACGACGATGCCGGCGAGGTGCTGAGCGATCACGATCACGACGATCCGCATGATTCGCACGGCACGGATCACGACAACGACGAGCACGACGAATCGGCCGATCATGACCACGACGAGCACGACGAATCCGCCGCACACGACCACGACGAACACGAGGAAACCGACGAGCACGACCACGGCGATTCCGAACAGCACTCCGAAGTCAGCGCAAACTACGAATGGAGATGCGCCAATGCATCGAATCTCGATTCCTTCGCGCTGCGTTTCACGGAAAGCTTCGCGGGCGTCGAGACGATCGAGATTCAGATTCTCACCGCTGCCGGAGCGCAGGTTTTGACGGTAGAGGGGCGGGCGCCCTCGGTTTCGCTGTCACAGCCCTAGAAGCCATGCCGGGCGCCGGCGTCGATCCAGGGGACGCGATAGCCATATCGGGGCTGCGTTTCGGCTACGGTTCGGGCGATGACATACTGGTCATCCGCGAACTCAAGGTTCGGCCGTCGCAACGGGTATTCGTTTTCGGTCCCAGTGGATGCGGCAAGAGCACACTGCTCGCGCTGGTCGGGGGCGTACTGGTTCCGCGCGAGGGCGTCGTCGCCATTCTGGGTGAGAATCTCTCCGGCATGAAGAGTGCGGCCCGCGACCGGATTCGTGCGGATCACGTCGGCTTCATCTTTCAGCAATTCAATCTTGTTCCGTACCTTTCGGTGGTCGAAAACGCATCCCTGCCGTGCCGCTATTCCCGGCGGCGGTTGAAGCGCGCCTGCGATGCCGACGGCTCGGTCGAAAAATCGGCGGCCCGGCTGCTATCGGCGCTCGGCATCGGCGAGGAGCTTCGTTCGCGCAGGACGACGGACCTGAGCGTTGGACAGCAGCAACGCGTCGCCGCCGCACGCGCCCTGATCGGCCGGCCGGAACTGGTTATCGCCGACGAGCCCACCTCGTCGCTTGACGCGGACCGTCGCCGCGAGTTCATCAATCTGCTCCTGTCCGAGGCCGGCCGGGCCGACAGCACTGTCATCTTCGTCAGCCATGACGCTTCGCTCGCGACGCACTTCGACGTTGCGATCGATCTGGGGCTGAGCAATGCCGCGCCGGACCCTTCCAATGCTGCATAACTTCGGCAACGCAGTTTCGCTCGTTTTCAAGAGCCTGCTCAACCGGCGCGCGACGGCCATTCTGACCATAGCATCGATTGCCGTGAGCGCGGGCCTGTTGTCCATAGTGGATCGGGTCAGGACGGACACGCAAACCAGCTTCGCCAATACAATTTCCGGCACCGACCTGATCATCGGCGCGCGCAGCGGCGATCTGAACCTGCTCCTGTATTCGGTTTTTCGTATCGGCAATCCCACCAACAACGTCACATGGAACAGCTACCGGACGATCGGCGCCAGACCGGAGGTGGAATGGACCATTCCGTTCTCATTGGGCGACGCGCACCGGGGCTATCGGGTCCTCGGGACGGACCTCGGCTATTTCAGTCATTACCGGTATGCGGATCGCCGGTCGCTGGCGTTCGAAAAAGGCGGTCCGTTCACTTCGGCGACCGAGGCGGTGATCGGCGCGGAGGTGGCCGAGCGGCTTGGATACGACATCGGCCGGCAAATCGTCGTGTCCCACGGACTGGCGGACACGAGTTTTCTTACCCACGACGAGGACCCGTTTACGATCATCGGAATACTCGCGCGCACCGGCACGCCGGTCGATCGGACCGTGCACATCAGCCTGAGCGGGATGGACCTGATCCATTCGGCTGGCGGCGCCGATCGCGTGGCGCCGCCCGTCGAGGGTTACGAGCCGGAGGAAATCACGGCGTTCCTGGTCGGGCTCAAATCCAGGACGGCCATATTCGGGCTGCAGCGGTACGTCAACGAGTTGGAGGACGAGCCGATGACCGCGGTCATACCGGGCGTGGCCCTGCAGCAACTCTGGGGCCTGGTCCGCGTTGCCGAATACGCATTGCTGGGCGTGTCGGCGATGGTCGTGCTGGCCAGCGTGCTCGGGCTGCTCTCGACGCTGCTGGTCAGCCTCAACGAGCGCCGCCGCGAAATGTCCGTCCTGCGTTCCGTCGGCGCCAGGCCCGGTCACATATTTGCATTGCTGCTTTCGGAGGCGGCCATGCTGGCATTTCTCGGCGCACTTTCCGGCCTGCTGCTGGTCCAGCTCGGCATCCTGGCGATACGGCAGTTCGCGCTGGCGGAATTCGGCATTCAACTGAGCGTTCAACTGCGGGCTTTTGATCTCTATGTGCTGGCGGGTATCCTTGTCATCGCGGTCATGGTCAGCATCATTCCGGCCTGGCGGGCATACCGGAATTCGCTCGCCGACGGCCTGACGGTAAGGCTTTAGCGCCGCCGCGCTAAAATGGTGAGAACATGAGCATTTCGAATCGGGTCATTTGGCGGGGGCTGGCGGTAACGCTGCTTTTCGGCGGCCTCGCATTTGCGGACGATGCCCGCGAGCTCACCTGGGATGATCTGATTCCCGACGCCGAAGCGACCGAGCAGCCGGGGGACAGTTCGTTCGACGATCCGTTTGCGATGCCGGTCCTGCCCATGGGCGTGGTCGAGGAGCTCGACGGCGTCCTGGTGAAGATTCCCGGATTCGTCGTGCCGCTGGAGGTTTCCGCCGAGGGCAAGGTGAGCGAATTCCTGCTGGTGCCTTATTTCGGGGCATGCATTCACTATCCGCCGCCGCCCGCCAATCAGATTGTCTACATTACGGCCGAAGAACCCATGGATCTCGAGTCCACCTGGGAGCCCATCTGGGCGACGGGCGAACTCAAGACCGAATTTCGCGAGTCCGACCTCGCCTATTCGGGTTACACGATGGCGGCCCAGGCGATAGAAATATACGAGTACTAGCCGACAAGGGGAGGGCATATGTCGAGCGAATCCAACGTTCAGGAGGGGCAGGTCGTATCGGTCCCCGAGACAGAGGGCTACGTCATGAACCAGACGATGCTGCGGATCAAGGATCCGCGGCGGTCGCTGGATTTTTATTCCCGGATCCTGGGGATGACGCTGATCAAGGAATTCCGCTTTCCGGATATGGAGTTCTCGCTGTATTTCATGGGATACGTCACGGAAGACGACGAGCCCATTCCCGACGGTGCGGAGGCGCGCGCGGCCTATGCCTTTCGTCAGAAGGCGATGATCGAGTTGACCCACAACTGGGGCACGGAGAGCGACGACGACTTCGCCGGCTATCACGACGGCAACGCGGACCCCCGGGGCTTCGGCCACATCGGGCTGTCCGTGCCGGATGTCTACGAAGCCTGCAAGCGCTTCGAGGAACTGGGCGTGGAGTTCGTCAAGCGCCCGGACGACGGCAAGATGAAAGGCCTGGCCTTCATCAAGGACCCCGACGGCTACTGGATCGAAATCCTGGAAGCCAAGAGCTGCGGCTCCATGGCCGTCGCAATGACCGGCTGATCCCCCAGCGCTGCGGTGCTGCCCCGCCGTCTTTGCCGCCCAGAGTGCCGGTTAGGCGGAGATTACGCGGCCGGGGTTGAGGATGCTC